>JAFNGD010000181.1:0-541 GCA_017885365.1 Nitrospirota bacterium | reverse complement strand
ATTCCTCGTCAAACTCCTTGTTGCAGGTAAATTCCGCCAGGATCTTTCGGCATTCGGTCACCAGCTTTCTCTTGAGCTCCATGGTTGTGTCGTCGAGGATATCGATAACGTCCACCGATGCCTCAACGACAAGGACATCAGGCAGGTATGCCTTGACCAGGAATCCCACCTCCCGGTCATCAACGCGGTGTTCTTCCTGTTTGATGATCTTCTGCTTCGGGATCACATCGGGATAGCTCGGCGCGCNNAAGACGACCAGCGTGCCGGGCAATTCCTTGGTCGTCATGACTTCCTGCTCTTCCATGGATCACTCCCCCTCAGGCACTTCGGGTGAAAAAGGATAATCGTCGCGCAGCAGCGCCTGGACGCTGAACACCAGGAGCGACACGATGCCCCAGACCAGGCCCACAACGACCCCTGCATCAATGATACCACGCCAGGGCTGGGACACAAAGCTGACCAGGATGATCAGCATAATGATACCGAGGGTGAGCGAGATCGACGTGACCTTCCGTCGCTTCGTGGCATGGAAGTACCCCAT
>JAFNGD010000180.1:2656-3864 GCA_017885365.1 Nitrospirota bacterium | reverse complement strand
CCGGTGATCACGTCCACGCTCGGACGCTGCGTCGCCACGATGAGGTGAATGCCCGCGGCGCGCGCCATCTGGGAGATGCGCATGATGGACTCCTCCACCTCGCGCTGGACGGTCATCATGAGGTCGGCGAGCTCGTCGATGATGATCACGATGTAGGGCAGCCGCTCGGCCTCGGGCACGGCCTTGTTGTACGATTCGATGTTCTTGGAGCCCTTCCCGGCAAGCGTCCGGTAGCGCCGTTCCATCTCGGCCACAAGCGCCCGAAGCGTCTCTGCTGCGCGCTTGGGCTGGGTGACCACCGGCGTCAGCAGGTGCGGAATATCGTTGTAGAGCGACAGCTCGAGCATCTTGGGGTCGACCAGCACGAGCTTCAGCTCGTTCGGCCGTGCGTTGAACAGGAGCGCCAGGATGATGGAATTGATGGCCACGCTCTTGCCCGAGCCGGTGGCCCCGGCGACGAGGAGGTGGGGCATCTTCTCGATGCTGGACACGATCGATGTGCCGAAGATATCCTTGCCCATGGGCACCTTGAGCCGGGACCGGTTGGCCTGGTACTCGGCCGACTCGATGATCTGGCGGAAATAGACGGTCTCGCGGGTGTTGTTCGGCACTTCAATGCCGACGGCCGCCTTGCCGGGAAGGGGCGACTGGATCCGCACCGAGGCCGCCTTCATGGCAAGCGCGAGGTCGTCGGAGAGGTTCACGATCCTGCTCACCTTTACGCCCGGCGCCGGCTCGAACTCGAACATGGTCACGACCGGGCCGGGGTGGACCTGGGTGATGCGGCCCTGGATGTCGAAGTCCAGCAGCTTCTGCGCGAGGAGCTCGGACTGGGCGATCATGTCCTTCTCAGAGACCTTCTTGACCTGAGGCGGCACCGGGTCAAGAAGGTCCGCGGACGGGAGCTTATACGCGCCCTTGCCGTCATCCATGAACTCGAAAGTGGCCTGAGTGGCCTTGGGCGGCTTTTCCTTCTTATCCCGCAGGGGCCGTTCGCTGGGGTTGATGACCGGTGCCTTCGGAACGGCCGGTGTTTCCACGATCTTCGGCGGCTCCTTGGGCTGGACCGGCCGGGCCTTGGCCTCGCGCGCCTTCTCGGCCCGCCCCTTCTGGATCGCCATGAACAGCGCCGCCTGTTCGGCAAGGACCAGGTACGCCTTCCGAAGGAGCGCGAATGCGTTCAGGAGCGAGAAGGGCGTGAGGAGGAT
>JAFNGD010000180.1:1119-2551 GCA_017885365.1 Nitrospirota bacterium | reverse complement strand
GCCTCGCCGCCGAGGGCGAAGAACGCCGCGTAGGCGAACAGGAACGAGGGGATGAGATAGGCGCAGACCCCGAACAGTTTGAGAAGCACATCGGACAGATAGGAGCCGATGACGCCGATGGCGTTCTTGGTCTCGCCGCCCTTGCCGGAAACGCTGAAGCAGGGATCAGTCGCACTGTAGGTGACGAGGGCGAGCAGGAGAAGCAGCCCCGCCGCAAAAAGGATAAGGGCGGCGATCTCGTGGCCGTGCTTATGTTTTACCTTCGATACCGCCATGGACTCCTGACCCGGGGAACGATTGCATCAAAGATGACTGCTGATTTGTTTATGATTTGATAAGACGCAATACCTCCCCTGCGTTTACCATAGTCTTCTGGGAACCTTCAGCGTTGAATCCAGGAGCAAGCGCATTCCCCGTAGCTTGCTGCAGGGNNGCGAGCGCCAGGCGGTACCAGACGAAAATGTTCAGCGAATGACGCTCCAGGTACCGTATCAGGAAGCGGATGGCAAGGTAACCCACCACTGCGGAGCTGAGCGTGCCGAGGATGCAACCCCACGCCGCATGCCCCTGAAAGGTGATGTGATGCACCTTATGCAGCGCTGCGCCCGCGATCACGGGCGTGGAAAGCAGGAAGGAGAACCGCGCCGCGTCCTCGCGCCGGTACCCCGCAGCGAGCCCCGCCGAGATGGTGATGCCCGAGCGGGAAATGCCCGGGATGAGCGCGACGGCCTGGGCAACACCCACGAAGAGCGCATGCCCCAGGGTCATATCCCCGAGATGGCGTTGCTTGGATGAATACCGGTCTGCAAGCCACATGAGGAGCGAGCCGAAGACCAGCGCGCCGGCGACCAGGAGCGGGTTCCGGAAGGCCGACTCGACCATGTGTTCCAGGGACAGGCCGACGACCACCGCGGGAATGGTGCCGAGGACGATGTACCACACCAGTTTAGCCTCGTATTCAAGCGCCTTACCCTGCACGACCCGGAGCGTTGCCTTGCCGAGCTTGAGCCAGTCCCGCCAGAAGTACCAGAGCACGGCAGTGAGGGTCCCAAAGTGCAGCGCCACGTCGAAGGTGAGGCTGTTCATCAGCTCGCCCTGCCAGCCGGTCGCCCACTCAGCGAGAATGAGATGGCCCGAGCTGCTGATGGGAAGGAACTCCGTCAGCCCCTGGACGATGCCGAGGATGATCGCTTCAAGAATGAGTATCATGATATTCGGGGTTGCTGCGAACTAACGTTGCATTATTTCACAATGCATCGGGGAATTCAAGCTATTAATGGCTGTAACCGTCATCTTGTGCGTCCATAACCATGCCCCACACGCTTTCCCGGGACAGCATGACCCTACTCTGTGTAACTTTTTTTCCATACCCCAAATATACCCCGACAAGATTATTTACATTTCACCAAAATTATGGTTATATGGCGTTGCG
>JAFNGD010000180.1:0-1097 GCA_017885365.1 Nitrospirota bacterium | reverse complement strand
CCCGGCTCATTCATAAGATCGGATCAGGAGGTTGTTATGCGCATGACCATTTTGAACAAGCTGTACCTGGGCATCGGTGTCCTGGCGCTCGTACTGGCGGGGCTGACGATCTATTCCCAGCTCAATATCAGAAACACGAACGCAGAGATCGAGGACATCGATCATTACCGCGAGCTTCAAGCGACCATTGCCCCGCGGATCATCGACCATTTGAGGTGGGCGGAAGGGCTCGCTGTCGGCACGCTCCTTTTCGGCAAGGAGTTCACCGGCCAGCTCGACCACACCAAGTGCAAGTTCGGCGAATGGTATTACTCCTACACCCCACCGAAGGAAGTGCAGGCGACCTTCCAGAAGCTTGAAGAGCCCCATGCAAGACTTCACGCGACGGCCCAGAAGATCCTCGCCGCGCTCAAGACGGGCGATCACGACCTGGCCAAAAGGATCTACCAGGAAGAGACCCAGCAGCACCTCACCGCCACCCAAGAGGGCCTGATCAAGCTGCGGAACGAGCTCAAGGACCTGGTGCGAGGCAAGACCGCGAACCTGAGGGTCCACCAAAGCCGGCTGGGCGCAACCTCGCTCTTCGTATACCTGGGGACGTTGGGCGCACTCATGGCAGGGTCCCTGCTGTTTCTTGCCAGGCCGATCAAAGAGGGCTTCATTACCATCGCCGGAGTGGTGAAGAGGCTGTCGACCGGCGACCTTACCGTGGATATCTCGCCGAGGAGCAAGGACGAGATCGGGGAATCCCTCCTTGCCATGAAAAACATGGTTGAGAAACTCAAGGGCGTGGTGACAGACGTGAAGACCGCGGCACACAACGTAGCGTCGGGCAGCCAGCAGCTCTCCGCCGGCGCCCAGCAGATGTCCCAGGGCACGACGGAGCAGGCGGCGTCCACCGAAGAGGCCTCGTCGTCCATCGAGGAGATGAACGCCGCGATCAAGCAGAACGCGGACAACGCCCTGCAGACCGAGAAGATCTCTTTCAAGTCGGCGAATGATGCCCAGGAGAGCGGCAAGGCCGTGTCCCAGACCGTCTCCGCCATGAAGGACATCGCCCAGAAGATATCCATCATCGAGGAGATCGCCCGCCAGAC
>JAFNGD010000179.1 GCA_017885365.1 Nitrospirota bacterium | reverse complement strand
ACAGCATTGCCCTCGTGACCGACGCCTCGTTCATGGCCGTCAATATCTCGGGACAGGTCATCGCGCTGTGGGTGACCAGGCTTGCCCGCAGACTCCCCGATAAAGTCAATACCTTCGGGTACGAGCGCGCGAAAGTACTGTCTGGCCTGTTCAATGGGATGTTGGTCGGCTTCATCCTGTTCTATGTTTTCACGGAAGCTTTCCAGAAGATCCTGCATCCGCACCCCATTGAAGCGGACAAGGTCCTGGTGATCGCCGTTCTGGGTCTCGTTGCGAACGCCTTCGGTCTCGTACAACTTTACCGGTACTCTAAGGATGTGAATATCAAGGGGGCGCTGGTCCTGATCTTGAACGATACTCTGGGCTCGGTCGGTGTTATCGGTTCCGCCATCATCATACGGTATACTCATCTTTATTTTGTGGACCCCCTTGCCGGCATCCTGATCGGCTGCCTGGCTGCGTATCCAACTTATTTTTTGATCAGGGACAGTGTGAAGATCCTGATGGAGGGGAATACCGCCCACATAGATGCCGATGACGTTTCCGGCTTTCTGCATCGATCGTTCCCCGAAATACGGAATGTCAAGGATATCCACATCTGGGGCCTATCACCTGAAAAAATTATCCTGGTGGCAAGGGACAGGACGAACGGGTCGGGATACGGCCGGGATGCCATGAAGCTGATGAAGAGCGTTCTCCGCAAGCAGTTCGGTTTCTTTGATGTCTACATCGAAGGATATGAAGGCAAACCGCACGAAGTATCATCGGCTCCTGCGACAATCGGTTGCGGTCAGCTGGTGGAGTGAAGCGGGCAGGTAGCGCACAGGTTCCAGTGCACAAGTCATGCGGAGGGACTTTATCATGGACAACAATGGTTTACGTGATATTGAGGCAAGTCCGCGTCAACATCAGATCGCTATTGAAAACCTGGCACAGAGCCTGAATCATTCTATCGACGGCGTCAATACTCTTTACCAGATGGTGCTCAGGCATTACAAGAAGCAAGCCCGGATCAAATACTTTCTTTCACCGCTTGTCGTTAAGCGGGTCAAGGAAGTTCTGCGAGATACAACGCCGCCTCCGGACATCGACGGGCGAAGAAGCCGTTCCGGGGAGTTGTAATGAAAAACATTGGCTGACTGGAAATTCCGGACCGGCAGACGAGGGCAGGGCGTGAAGTGTTCGGAAACGATGGTCCAAGAGGTGTTTGCAAAGAGCTATGAACGGATACGGTATGAGATAACGAAATTTTCACCCTGCAATGTCACCTCCGCCATACAGTACCTGAGAAAATATCGGAGCAAGAAGTACTCGGCCAATCCCGCGATCATCGGACATTTCGCCCGCCAAAGAAGCTCACCGAACTTCCGTTCCGTGTCCGGCATCCAGAAAGAGCAGGGCACACCAATGCTGCCTCTGCGTCTCAGCATGGTGGGCGATATCATGTGGATGAGAAAGGGATGGAGCAGTTTCCTCTCGGAGGAGGTCCTGTCCTTCCTCTCGCAGCGGGATATCGTGCTCGGGAATCTCGAAACCCCCGTTTCTTCCGACCACAGGGTCATTGAATGCCTGCCGGACCTGTTTTCCTTCAACGGTCCAACGACCATGCTTGACCATCTGGCACGATGTTTCTCGGCCCTCTCGGTCGTGAACAACCATTGCCTCGACCAGGGGGTCGTCGGTCTTCTCAATACCCTCAGGGAGCTCGATGAGCGGAAGATCCTTCATGCGGGCGCCTGCGCGAACGACCGGGACCGGGAATACTCCCTGATCAGGAAAAACGGTTCAACGGTCGCATTCCTCGCCTATGCGTGGGGCCTGAACAGGGGTAAGGACCAGCGGTACAGGGGTCCGGTCCGTCTCAACCTGCTGAACCTCTGCGATCCGTCAAAGCCTACCGATTATTCCCTGGTCGAGGAACATGTCAGGCAGGCGCGCGCGGAACAGGCCGAGCTGATCGTCTGCTCGCTCCACTGGGGCCATGAGTTCGAGATGTATCCGACCCGCCATATGATGACGATCGCCAGGCAGTTGGTCGCCCGGGGCGTCGATGTGATCATGGGGCACCACCCGCATGTTGTTCAACCGTTCGAGATCATCGAGGTGAACGCAGACAGGCCATTTGGTTTCGACAACGTTCAGGACCGCTCCGGTCCAGGGTACCGAAGGGCCATCATCGCCTATTCGCTCGGCAATTTCGTTTCAGCCATGTATACGCGGGAATGCAGACAGTCGATCATATTCAATATCGATCTCGTCAGGAACAATAACGGCCTTGCGCTGGGGTCTGCTGCATACACCCCTGTCTATTGTATGGGGGATCGTGCGGGTGGAGAAACCGGGGCGTATGTTGTCGATGTTCTGAAGGAGCTGAAGAAGGTACAAAGTGAGAAGAGCGCGCGTGAACTGGCCGCGAGCTATCAGGATATTTTCGGACGCCTGGGACGGCTCGAATGATGAACCGGGACGCATCGTATGCACCTTTGCGAGAACCATGAGACTATAAGCATCAAGGTGAGGATAAACGGTTCAGCGGGAGGTGAGAACAACTGAACGTCAGGAACGGAAAAAAGGGGGGAAAGGACTCGCGTCAATGCCAGCCGCATGACGGAAAGGATCAGTTCAACGATCTTAAAGCAGGATCGCCAGGAACGAAAGCCCGGTGCCCTGAAGGGCCGTGTCCAGGAACGCTCCGGAAACCGCCTTGGTCACGACGTGGAATGCCTTGGATGTTGCCTGGTGAATGACCTGGTCGTTCGTGACCATTTTTTCGGGTTGATAGAAACCGGCCCGCTCAAGGGTGCCCAGGATGTCCCTGTG
Source organism: Nitrospirota bacterium (assembly GCA_017885365.1). Next base: position 2,250 of record JAFNGD010000179.1, on the reverse strand, counting down.
GTTGATCTCAGCCGGATCGTACGAGATCAGCATGCTGCCGGTCGTGATGTTGAAATCAACGGTGCCGATGCCGTGCCCCATCTGCACCAGGGCCTTCTTGATCTCGTAATGGTCCGCACCGTTCTTGAACATCCGATGCTTGATCCGCAATCTACCCGGCACGTTGTGAACATAAAAGTTCATTCGATATTCCCTCCCTGATAAGGACTTTTTGATAGGACTTGCAATCGGGGTACTGTGAACATCTGAACCGGACCAGCTGCTTCGTATGCATATAGAGATGCATTTCGCTCCCGCAGGTAGGACAAAGGGGACGGTTGTCCAGCTCATGCCGCTCATGTCCGGGGATGAACTGCCTCCCGCAGGCGATGCATTTGACCCGTTGCATCCCGTTCTTCGCCCGGCCGTACCGGTAGAGTGCTTCGGAACAGCACACCGGACATTTGATCTCTGTCGATTTAGCCATGGCGATACTAACCCTTTCTTTAACAGGCTGTTGAAAAAGTGTTTTGAGTGGTTCGACAAGCTCACCACGAACGGACAGATGTCAATAATTTCAATGCTCCCTCCGTTCGCCCTGAGCCTGTCGAAGGGTGATCGGAGGCTTTTTCAACAGTCTGTTAAGGTTCAAACATACAGCTAACGAGCTTGTCAGCCTGTTAACCTGTTAGACATAATGGCTGACAGTTGAAAATCAAGTGACCTGCCCCTTGCAACGTGGGTTATACTTGGGAACCGGGTTCCCAAATACAGAGCCACAACCAAGGAGGCAGGTCATGAAACATTCTATCATTTTTGTCGGACTCGATGTACACAAAGATTCTATTGATATCGCCCTGGCCGATGACGGCAGGAACGGAGAAGTCAGGTTCTACGGCACCATCGACGGCGATCTGGATGCTCTCGACAAGGCGATCCGGAAATTCCGTCGTTCTGGCGCTGAACTTCGTTTCGTATATGAAGCCGGCCCCTGCGGCTATGAGATCTACCGGCACCTGACCGCACAGGGATTCCACTGTGATGTCATCGCGCCTTCGATGACGCCGAAGAAGAGCGGCGATCGGATCAAAACCGACCGGCGGGATGCGCTGTCCCTGGCCCGGCTGTACCGTGCGGGAGAATTGACGCCGGTGTATGTCCCCCGCGAGGACGATGAAGCCATGCGGGACCTCGTCCGGGGCCGGGAAGACGCGGTAAACGCCACTCGGCATGCACGGCAGCGTTTGGGCGCCTTTGTTCTCCGTCATGGTTTCCGGTATTCGGGCAGAAAAGCATGGAGCCCGGCTCATATGAAGTGGCTTGCGGACATCAAGATGCCGCATCCGGCACAGCAGATCGCGCTCCAGGAGTATATCCACAGCGTCGAAGAGTGTTCAGAGCGCATTGTCCGTCTGACCGAACAGATTTTGAAACTGCTCCCGTCATGGCGAATGGCCCCGGTCGTTGCCGCCTTTCAGGCCCTTCGCGGCGTGGCAGACATTGTGGCAACAACCATGGTGGTCGAAGTCGGGGACTTCAGACGGTTTGAGAATCCCCGGCAGGTCATGGCGTATCTGGGCCTTGTCCCGTCCGAGAATTCCAGCGGCCAGACCACCAAGCGGGGCGGCATCACGAAAACGGGCAACGGACATGCCCGACGCGCCCTGATCGAGGCGGCCCAGGCGTACGGTTTCCCGGCGAGAGTCAGCAGGGAGCTTCGAAAACGTCAGGAAGGTCTGCCGCGTGAGATCAAGGCAATGTCCTGGAAAGCCCAAGTGCGGCTTTGCGGACGATTCCGGAAACTCATGGCCAAGGGGAAAAATAGAAACCGTACGGTAACCGCGATCGCACGAGAACTTTCCGGCTTCATGTGGGCCATCGCCAAAGAAGTGCCCATGCCGGCATAGGAGCAGCAACTGCTTTCAAAGAACAAGGCAGCGATTAAGGAGAACCGTCAGGACCAAATACAACCATCCAGGGTATCAGCAGAGACGCGACCACGATCTGGAGAACTCTCGTACAAGCTATGGAATAAGGCCCAGCCGAATTTCCGCTTTTAGAGCGAGACAGCTCCGCGATGAAGACAAGTCATGCGGTCAAACCCGCGAATATCAGAGTGATCAATCGTCGCCGAAAGGTCCCGTCTCTGGTCATGCCCTGGAGCAATAACTGATGTCATCCCTTTTGTACGGAGGGGCGGGGGAGCTGTTTTCTTCTTGACAACTGTCAGCCATATCAGCTTGTTCGCTTATAAACCTGTTCTCCGGAGTT
>JAFNGD010000178.1:9257-10715 GCA_017885365.1 Nitrospirota bacterium | reverse complement strand
CTGCCGGTGGAGAACAAGATCTCGCTCATTGTTTTTTCCGGTGATCTCGACAAGCTGCTGGCGGCGCTCATCATCTCGACCGGGGCGGTGGCCATGGGCATGAAGGCCAGGCTCTTCTTCACCTTCTGGGGCACGGCGGCGCTGCGCGATCCCCGGAAGACGGGGAAGGGCAAGAACTTTATGTCGAAGATGTTCGGCTTCATGCTGCCGAAGGGCGCCGGGAAGCTGAAGCTCTCCAAGATGAACATGGGCGGCTCGGGGACCGCCATGATGAAAATGCTCATGAAATCGAAGAAGGTTGCGTCCCTGGAGGAGATGCTGACCCTCGCCGGCCAGATGGGCGTCGAGATCAGCATCTGCGATATGTCCATGAACCTCATGGGATTCAAGCGCGAGGAGATGATCGACTACCCGCACATGAACGTATGCGGCGTAGCCTCGTTCCTGGCCGAAGCGGCTACGAGCCGGGTCCAGCTCTTTATCTGACAGGAGGTGTGTCATGGCGGTCGAACAAAAAGCAGACAAGGTCGTCGATCTGAAGGGAATGCCCTGCCCGATGCCCGTGGTGCGCATCAGCCAGGAGATCATGACCGTTGACGTCGGCCAGGTCGTGGAGGCCATCACCACCGATCCCGGCTCGCTGGCGGACTTTCCCGCCTGGGCGGTGAGCACGGGCCAGGAGATCCTGCGGACCGACCAGGCAGCGGGCGAGATCCGGTTCTTCGTGAAGCGGCAGCGATAGCGCGGTCCAAGAGGAATTTCCGAACAGGGAGTGCATGCCATGCTCGACGGGATCTACTATGCCATGATGGTGCCCATGGTCTACGGGGCGGTTGCGGTGTTCGTCATCGGCGTTACGGCCCAATGCATCCGCGTCCTGAGAGCGCCGCGCCAGATGGCGACGCTCCAGGTCTTCACGGGGAAAGGGGCGCCCTGGCTCCATGCGCTCGTCGACACATTCCTGATGCCGACGGTGAGGACGATACGGCCGGCGATGTGGGTATTCACCATGTTCTTCCACGTCAGCCTGATCCTGCTCATCATCGGCCACCTCGAGCTGGTCCGTGAGATCCGGTCGTTCCAGGTCATTCCGCACCAGGTGTTCCTGGGCGGAGGGTTGATCGGTTTGGCGCTCACCCTGTCGTTGTTCTACTTCCTCTTCACCCGGTTCAAAACCCCCTACCGGGAGATCTCGGTCCCCGAGGATTATTTCCTGCTGCTCCTGCTGCTGCTCACGGTCCTGTCGGGCTCCCACATGGACTGGGCCAAGTACCTTTCTCCCGCGGGATTCGATATCCCGGTGACGGGCTACCGGGAATACCTGGCGAGTCTGTTCACGCTGCATCCGGTGGTGCCGGCCGCCATCGCGGGGTCGCCCCACTATGTGTTGGTGGCCCTGCATATCTTCTTTGCCAATCTGTTCCTGATGTTCCTTCCCTTCAGCAAGATCATGCACAC
>JAFNGD010000178.1:0-9249 GCA_017885365.1 Nitrospirota bacterium | reverse complement strand
GACGCCATGCGCATGTACCTCGACACCTGCGCCCGCTGCGGTGTGTGCATCCAGTCCTGCCATGTTTACGCGTCCCTGCCCGAGCTGAAGTATACGGCCGTGCACCGGGCCGAGGTGATCCGCAAGCTGTTCAAGCGGCACTTCAAGGCCCAGGGCAGGTTCTGGCCCTCGCTGGGCGACAGCGCGGAGCTGACCGACGATATGGTGGATACGATCTACCAGACAGCTTACAGCTGCACGGGCTGCCGCCGCTGCATGGTCCACTGCCCCTTCGGCATCGACACGCAGATGATCATGTCCATCGCCAAGCTCCTGCTCCTCACCGCAGGACGCGAGCCCAAGGTGCTCAGCATGCTGGCGGACATGTCNNGACCAGCTGCGCGACGAGGTGCTGACCCGGTGGCGCCATGCCCACGGAGACAAGGTCGTGCCCCTGGACGTGCAGGACGCGAACATCCTCTACGTCGCGCTGGCGGGAAAGCACTCCATGGTGCCGGCAGCCGCCATCATGAACGCCGCGGGCGAGAAGTGGTCCCTGAGCTACTATGAGGCGGTGAACTTCGGCGCCTTCGTGGGGAACCCGGAAAAGACCAAACTGATCGCCCAGCGGATCATCGACGAGGCGGTGCGTCTGCGGGTGAAGGAAGTGTCCATATGCGAGTGCGGGACCGCCTACCGCGTCATGCGCCACATGATGGGCAAACTGCCGTTCAAGGTGACCAGCTTCATCGAGGTCGTTGCCCGGTATCTCGAACAGGGGCGGATCAAGCTGGAAAAGGGCCGCATCAAGGGCCGCATCACCTACCATGATCCCTGCCAGCTCGGCCGCAACGGCGGCGTTCTGGAGGAGCCGCGCTACATTCTCTCGCGCCTGACGGGCGATTTCACGGAGTTGTCGCCCACACGCGCCGAGAACTGGTGCTGCGGCGGCGGCGGCGGCCTTGTGACGGTCGGGGAGAAGGATTTCCGCATGCGGTCGGCAAGGGTCAAGGCGGACCAGCTCAGGGCTGTCTCGCCGGACATCGTCTGCACGGCCTGCGAGAACTGTCATACCCAGTTGTCGGACCTCGTCGGACATTACAAGATAAACGCCAGCGTCCGCTTCCTGACGGACATGGTCGCGGACTCGCTCCAGGCATGATACAAGTATCGTTCTTCTTACGCCTGCTCACGTCCGAAATGCGTTCACCATACGTCGGTCATTGACTTTCTTCCTTCCTCCTGATACCCTCGGTCATGGTCAGCACTCTGCAGCGTGATCCTCGGTTGGTCCCGGGAAATTTTTTTGCCGAACAGAGAGGCCTGGGCCCGGGAGGGACCCGCATGAGGAAGCGAACATGACCGCGTCCTCATCTTCCATCGTCCTGATCGGCATGCCCGGCGCAGGCAAGAGCACGGTCGGTGTCCTGCTGGCCAAGCTTACCTGCCGCAGTTTTGTCGACACGGACGTGCTGATCCAGTCGCAGGAGGGGAGGCCGCTCCAGGAGATCGTCGACAAGGACGGCCACCTGGTCCTGCGAGCGATCGAGGAACAGGTCATCATCGGACACGGCTGCATGGGCTGCGTTATCGCCACGGGCGGCAGCGCCGTGTACAGCCCTATAGCCATGGCGCACCTTAAGCATCATGGCACGGTCGTGTTCCTCGATGTAGACCTGGTGACACTGGAAGAACGCGTGCGGGACCTCGACACGCGGGGCCTCGCGAAACGGCCGGACCAGAGCTTTCGCGACCTCTATGAGGAACGGACCCCCCTGTACCGGCAGTATGCCGACATCACCATCGACTGCGAAGGGCTTTCCCACGAGGAGGTCTGCGCGAAGATCATCGCGGCGCTGGGGGAGAGCAGCCGCGATTGCGCGTGGTGACCGGCTGTACGCCCTGACCATGAACAATACCGCTCACGATATTCATGACAAGCCATGACCTCGTTCTTTTCCCATACCGTATCGATCGTCACCGGCGCCGCGTCGGGCATCGGTTTCGCCCTGTCGCGTGAGCTCGCCGTGCGGGGCGCCGTCGTGGTCATGGCGGACAGAAACGCCGCCGGACTCGAAGCAGCGGCCGCTTCCCTGCGCGATGCCGGCCTTGCCGCAGCCTCGGCCGTCGTTGATGTGACCGACGCGGCAGCGGTCAGGGAACTTGTCACCGGAACCGTCACCCGGCACGGGAAGCTCAACTACCTGTTCAACAACGCCGGCATCAGCGTGGTCGGCGACGCCCGGGACATGTCGCTCGACGACTGGTACGCGGTGATCGACACGAACCTCTACGGCACAGTCCACGGCGTTGCCGCCGCCTACCCCGTCATGGCGAAGCAGGGCTTCGGCCACATCGTGAACATCGGGTCCCTTGCAGGCCTGGTCCCGTCGCCGGGTCAGATCTCCTACACGGCGAGCAAACATGCTGTCGTGGGCCTTTCGGACGCGCTGCGCGTCGAGGCCAAGGACCTGGGCGTGAAGGTAAGCGTCGTCTGCCCGGGTCTGGTAGACACGCCGCTCGTGAGGAACATCAGGCTGATCAGGATCGACCGGCAGGAGCTGCTGCAGATGCTGCCCGGGCTGATGGACCCTGAGCGCTGCGCCCGCGAGATACTGCGCGGTGTGGAGCGGAACAAGGCGATGATCCTCGTGACGCCCATGGCCAAGTGGTTCTGGTGGATCAACCGGATCAGCCCCGGGCTCATGCGCCGGATCTTGCTGGGATACGCTAGGAAGATGAGAAAGATCCGGAAAGAGAAGTGAAGCGGGCAAGGAACATTACGATGAGGACGCAGGTCCGTGGCCAAAGGCCAGAGTGATCTAACAGTTGTCCCGTGCAGCCATATTGAAGCTCCCTGCAGCAAGACTTCGGCGAGCTCAGTCGAGTCGCTGCAGGGAGTCTTCGATCCTCAAGGAAATTTTATTATTCTAATCGCTCGCTAACCNNGGGAATGCGCTCGCTCCTGGATACAACAGCGGCTGATGTCGCTACCCGTATCACGAAAAAACAAGAAAGGAGGTGACAGAGATCATGAGAACGTATGTCATCGGTGCGGTCATCGTCATCGTTGCGCTCGCCCTGTCCCTGCCGGCATTCGCGGTCCCTTCGGGCAAGACCGTTGTGCTCGAACCGAAGGGGGCCGGCAAGGTGGTTTTCGACGGCAAGATGCACGCTGACAAGGGCTTCAAGTGCGCGGACTGCCATCCGGGAGTATTCAAGATGAAGAAGGGCGGCGACGCGATCACCATGAAGGACATCCGGGAAGGAAAGTTCTGCGGCACGTGCCACAACGGCACTAAGGCCTTCAATGCCAAGGACGCCGTCAGTTGCAGCAAGTGCCACAAGAATTAGGCTGCCTTCAGCATCCGGAAGGACCCTCATGGTTCACCATGAGGGTTTTTTTATGGGCCAGGAGGCCGGGCATCGAAGCAGTAGTCCTCGTACGGGCTTATTGACAGCGCTTGGCCTATTTGGTACCATGTTGCATTGATTCGCAACTATTTCTGCAGGAGGTTTTCATGCGTAGAATCTCGGTATTCGTTGCTTTGATCATGCTGCTGGCCGTTGCCGGCCTGGCCGCTGCCGCAAATCCTGACGCCCCGAAGAGCACACCGGAGCTGAAGCAGATCATCAGCGCGGGCAAGAAGACCATCGTGTTTTTCCTGAACCCCCAGGGCGGACCCTGCCGGGCGCAGAACGAGATCGTGCAGAAGCTTCAGAAGGACCGGAAGGGTAATTTCAGCGTCGCATACGTGAGCACGATGAACCCCGGGGACCAGAAGGCCTTTTACGATTACGGCGTCCGGAACCTGCCGCAGCTCGTGCTCGTGGACGGCAAGGGGAAGATCGCCCACTTCTTCCCGCCGGGCATCCAGAGCTACGAAACGCTGGCGGTTACCCTGGACGGTACGAAGTAATGGACCTTGGCTTCACGAACATCGCCCTGGCCGCCGGCGCAGGGCTGGCGAGCGTGCTGTCGCCCTGCGTCCTGCCCGTGGTTCCGGTCATCATGGCGGGCGCAGAGCGGGAAGACCGCCTTCGCCCGCTGATCGTGGTGCTGGGGCTCACGCTGTCGTTCATGGCCATGGGCGCCGTCTCATCGCTCTTCGGCGCGTTCCTGGTGGGACGCACGCGCGCGATCGAGGCCGCGGGCGCCGCGGTCATCACGTTCCTGGGGCTCATGGTGCTGTTCGATGTGAGCATCTTCAAGCGCCTCTCCGGGCTCTCCAATATCCAGGTTAAGGGCGAGGGCAGGCTGAGCGGGCTGGTCCTGGGCATGGCGCTGGGCGTGGTCTGGGTCCCCTGCATCGGGCCGTTCCTTTCGAGCATCCTCACCATGGTGGGGACGGGCGGTAAGCTGATGCAGGGCGTTGTGCTGCTCGGTTTCTACTCCCTCGGCCTGGCAATCCCCATGCTTGCGGTTGCCTATTCCTCCCAAGTGATTCAGCGCAAGCTCCGGACCGTGGCTCAGCACGAGGCGGCTATGCGGTACGTCACCGGCGGCGTCCTCGTCGTCTTCGGTCTCTACTCCCTCATCCACGGCAACGTCGCTTTTTGACGGTCTTCCCGTCCCGACCGCGCCCTGCCGGCCGGTCCCCGATCACTGACGTTCCCTGCCACTCCTGATATCCTCAGTCGGTCAAGGTCAGCGCATGCTTCAAGGCCGGCAGAATCGGCAGGCTTGAGCTCTGCCAGCAGACGAAGGACAAGACGACGCCCAAGACCTTAAGGCCTCTGTGCAATCTGGTTGCGCTGGCGAAGCTGCTGAACGAGACGGGGAATGGCCGGTACCAGGGGGGGCAGCACGCCGGACCTTTTCCCGGGAGAAGCGAAAGGCCGGAAGGAGATCATACCTGTCAGCCGTTGTTGTATGCGGGCTGACGCTGGTTTTGCTGCGACGGATCAGCGCGTGACGTCGGGCGAGATGCCGGGGCTGACATTCTCCCGGATGTAGGTCTGGATCACGTCCTTGTCGATGGGAGAGAGGTTCAGGAACTTCATGCCCATGCCGGGCTCCTTCTGGGGGTCCGTGTCAAAGCGGTAAGCGTAAAGCACAACGGCATCGGCGCGGATGATCCGCTTGTCGAGGAGAAAGGTCACGGTGTGTTTCGAGCCATTGGGCCGGGGCTCAAGGGTTCTTACGAACAGGCCCGCGTCGGAGAGCACGGTGACGAACTCGGCGCCCGTTGAGATGCCGTCGATCGACGCCTTTAAAGAGGTGGTGATCCTGATGTTCTGGCGCGGCGTGGGTTCCAGCGCCTGCTGGACCGCGCGGTAGAGCTCTTCGGACTGCACTGGTTTGTTCAGATAGCCAGCGCAGCCGACCCGGCGGCACCGGTCCTCGCTCTCAAGGTCCGCGAGCCTGGTCACAATGATGACCGGGACTGCAGGCATCGATGGATTGCGCGTGATGCGCTCATACAGGTCGATGCCGTTCATGCCCGGGAGCACGAGCTCCGTGATGACGAGCGATACGGAGGCAATGGCAAGGAGCTCCAGGGCCTCCTCGCCGGACCTTGCCATCGTCGAGGTGTAGCCGAGGTTCTGGAGCAGGACAGATGCGTAGCTGGCGTCCCGCTGGTTGTTGTCCACGACGAGGACGAAACGCTTTTTTCTGGCGGACGCCTCCGGGGTTCTCTTCGCTGCATGTTCGGCCATGAAGCCTGCCCTCCATCTTCTCGCGAGTGTAGATGTCATGATTATACCAGATATGGCGCCGGTGAGATAGGCACAGGACACACGGGCCGGTCTATCCTGGTCCGACCGTGGAATGGGTCCTTTATCATTGGTATGTACATTGGGTCAGCATCCTTGTATAATGCATCAACACTACGCGCCGGGTCCGGCAGCCCCCGGTCCGAAAATTACCGTCCAACAAGGAGCAGCCTGATGGGAAAACCGAACTTCAATTTTCAAAAGCGGCAAAGAGAGATCGCGAAACAGAAGAAGAACGAGGAAAAGAGGCAGCGCAAGCTGGAAAAGAACGCCGCGAAGCCCTCGGAGGACCAAGCCACGGCTTCCGAACAGTCTGCGGAAGCAACTGAGGTTAAACAGGGTGAATGATACGGCGGGTGCAGCGGTCCCGTCGAATATTTCTTCGCGAGAAAAACAGTGATTGAACGAAAGGGGTGATGACCGATGGCAGCTTCACGGCAGGGTCAGAAAAAGGAAGTCAAGAAACCGAAAAGCAAGAAGAAGTAGCACAGCAGTGGTGCTGAAGACCACTATGTTTCACTTTTCTCAGCATTGACGCCGACGTCACTGCTGACCGTTCCTTCCCGCATCTATTATGCGGCAAGGTGCACGAGAACGCCGGCAGGAGTCCTAACCTGCCGGCGTCTGTTTTTTCCCTCATTCGTAATAGAGCGAACTGCGCGGCTTCTCCCCCTCCACCGGCACTATCGCTCTTCCCGCTTCTCGCCGTGATCTATCCTGGTGTTCTGTTCGACCGGCTGTTTGGGCGGGGTCCTGATAATGACATGCGGTTCCTTCCTGTCCTTCTGCTCGCCCGCTTGCTGCTGGGACGGTGTCCTGACGATGACCCGTGGCTCGTTCGACCGCTTCACCGGAAGGCTCGCGGGCGCCTGCTGCCGGAACACCGAGGCGTCCTTTTCCCTGACCAGGCGCCGTTCGTGCTTGAGTGTCTCCGGGCGGTTCGTCCGGACCCGCTCAGGAGGCTGTTGTTCGGTCCGCGGCTGCACAGCCGGAGGCGTATCCCGTTTCTGCCCCGTCTGGTGCCCGGGCTGCATGGGCGGAGTTTCGCGCCGTTTCTCCGGGAACTCCCGCTTCACCTGCTCATGCTCGGGAGGACGCTGCCGCGCCTGGTCCCTGGTCTCGGGCGGCACCAGGACAATGGGACGCTTCGGCCGGTCCGGCGGCGGGGTGAGCGCTATGTCCCTTTCGCGGTGACGCTTTGTGTCGAGGAAGGGGTTTCCCGCATCCCTGACCGGGATCCGGCTGCCAGTTCCGAAGGAATCGCGGGCTACGACGGTGACGGCGTGGCCGTGTCTCGCGTTCACGTAAGTGCGGTTCACGACGGTGTTGACGTTGACCGTGGTAATGTTCGCGCTCCACGGACCGTAGTAGCCGTAACCGTAGTAGGTCTCTCCCGGCGCAAGCGGCACCCAGGCCACAGTGGTCGGCGTCACGGTCCAGCCCACGTAACCCGGGCCCCAGTAAACAGCGCCGGAAGCAGGCGGCACCCAGCACCAGCCGCGGGATGCGACGAAGACCCAGCGGCCGTAATGGTACGGAGCCCAGCCCCAGGGATCATAAGCGATCCAGACATAGTTCCCCCGGATCCAGACCCATCGCCCCTGGGTGTAGGGAGCCCATTCCACGACAGACACTGTGGGTGCCCAAACGTAGCCGTATTCGCTCACGAAATCCCAACTGCCGTTGTCGTCAAAATCAGCGGAATACTCATGCAGCTCGTCGGGGAGATAACGGGCGCTCTCGCCCCAGGTCGTGACCTTGCGGTCGCGGTCCGTGTTCCACCGCTCCCATTCATCGGGCGAGCCGATCGGCGCGAGCGCGGCGTCCTGGTCGCCGCGGACCGTCAGGGTGTTCCCCGCGCTCACCCTCATCGCTCCTGCCCTGCTCTCGACGGTGGCGTGGCCCTTGAGCATCGACACCTCGGTCACGCCGTCCTCGGAAACGTCGAGCATGATGACGGAGTTGTCGTAGCTGCGGACCGACGACAGGGGCGTATCGACCTGGACGGTCCTGATCCCGCCCCGCCGGTTGTTGATGTACGCGTGGCCGCGGTCGAGATAGAACTGCGCCGCATCGTTGTTCGCGCTCAGGATATCCAGCGCGGTATTGCCGTCGGCGCGGGCGAACACTCCGCCGCGGATCTGGACCTCCGCCTTGCCTCCGTCAGGGACCCACAGCCGGTCGCCTTCGTCCAGGGGAACGTTGACCGGGGCGTCGGTCCAGTCCGTGGTGTCCTGGATCTGTACCTGCACCCCGCCCTCGGAGAGACCCAGTCGCATCAGGCCGGGGTCGCCGGCGGAGGCCACAGCCGGGATCAGCAGGGAGCCAAGGACAAGCAGGTATCGTAATGCACGCATAGTGACCTCCTGGGTGTTTTGATGATCTGGATGTATATTAACTATATTATATGACACCGTACGGGTATTTCCGTTTAGTCAGTTGAGCATGCTGCGGGGATGCCGAGGAGGCATCCTGGGGAACAGAAATGGTCAGGATCTGAAACGCTCGTTTCAGCTTCTCGAACTCGTACGGGTCCTGGATGACCTCTCTCGACATAATGATCGGGATGTCCTGTCCCGCGTCGCTATCCTTATCCTTCTGCAGACCGTATCGCCGTTCATCCCCGGGAGAAGGATATCGACGTTCAGAAGATCATGGGTCGTTCGGGAAAAAGCGTCGAGGGCCGCGGTGCCGTCCGAAGCGATGTCAGCATCCAGGCCGTTGTTCAGAAGGTAATGCCGGATGATGACGGCAAGTTTGTCGTTATTCTTTCTGATACTGATAACAATGTTTGCAGGGCACTGTTTTCGAAAGCGCGATATGTCATTATACGTTACAAAGAGAAGGGGGATATGTCGAGAGGGCTTTTGGGACACGGGCACAGAGGGGGAAGGGAGACCAGGGTCCCGATAGGCGAAAAAAGAGGCCCGAACGAGTTTCGGGAAAAAGGCCGTTTCTGCACCATTCTGTTTGTGAATTTTGTCTTGATTTTTAAAAAAACAATTGCTAATATCACTAACCTTTCGAAGTATGAGGACATTGTTGTCGATTGGTTTCGCAACTCTGGTGATTATTTCTGTAACAAAAATTTATTGAGCGCTGTGCTTGGCAGTGCATTTGTTCTTGCCGTCGTTTCTGGCTTCTCTTATCACCATCACCTGACATAACCGCAGATGTAAAGAACGACAGTTAACGTTGTCATCCCCGGAACAACCGACGCTCGACCGGGAGAGAGGGAGGTTCCTACCGTGCTTCAGCAGGAAGAGATCAAATCCATCGACACAATTCTGAGCGACGTGAAGGGCCAGCGCGGTATCCTGATTGCCGTGCTGCAGCGGTCCCAGGAGAAGCTCGGCTATCTTCCCGAGGACGCCATGACGATGATCGCCGATCAGCTCAAACTGTCCCTGTCCCAGGTCTACGGCGTCGCCTCTTTCTACAAGCATTTCCATTTTAAACCCCGCGGCAAGAAGATCGTGAAGGTCTGTGCCGGGACGGCGTGCCATGTGCGCGGCGGCAAGGCCGTTCTGACCGAGATGGAGCACAAGCTCG
>JAFNGD010000177.1:2060-3539 GCA_017885365.1 Nitrospirota bacterium | reverse complement strand
TTCGGGATCTCCTCGGATCCCTTTCGCTATAAGACGATCGTGGATGTCTATATCCCGCGGTGATCGCTCACGGTTGACGCGGTGTCGGGCCTGTCCCGCTGGCGATCCTGCTCGGTGCCAGGTTGTCAGTTTCCTGCGACCAGAGGAGGTCCGTCAGTTCGGATCCCCAGGATCGAAGCCCTCCGCTCCTTTCAAGGCATCCGCCGTGGGCTAACGCTCCGGGCCGGAGCAAAGCGGCCGGCAAAACACCTTGACTCATCGCTGTACGGAGATTTAGTATACTGGCCCATCATGCTATTCCTCTTATCTGATCGGAACGAAGGACCGCAGGTGGTCCCGGCGGCCATGTCCGCAGCGGATCCGGCACGGATCAGATGACGGGCCGTGTGCTTCCGCAGACGGTCAGGCGTGAGGGCGGCGCGCAGAAGGCGCGCTGGTCTGAAAAGGAACCGTGAAGAACGACACGAACAGAACGGTCATCCTCGGCGGCGGTCTTTCAGGACTGTCAGCCGGATATGTTTTGACGAAGGCGGGCCACGCCGCTACCGTGATCGAGCGCGATCATGCGGTGGGCGGACTTTCCCGGACCTTCAGCAAGGACGGGTTCCGTTTTGATCTCGGCGGCCATCGGTTCCTTACGGGAGAGCGGACCGTCGACGCGCTGCTCACGGAGCTGATGGACGGTGAGCTGGTCTCGGTCCCCCGCAGCAGCAAGATCTACCTGCGCGGGAAATATTTCGATTACCCCCTGCGACCGTTGAACGCGATGTTCGGCATGGGGATCCCCGTCACGGTGAAGATCCTGGCCGACTACGCAAAGGAACTGGTCCGGCGAGGGGGCCGGCAGCGGCCGATCGTGTCCCTCGAGGACTGGGTGGTCGGCAATTTCGGGCGGACGATGTTCTCGATCTACTTCAAAGAATACAGTGAAAAGATCTGGGGCGTTGACAGCAGCACGATCAGCGCGGAATGGGTCGCCCGGCGCATCAAGGGGCTTTCCCTGGGAACAGCGATAAAGAATGCCTTCGTGCGAAGCAGCGGACGCGGCGTGCGGACCCTGAGCGACCGGTTCCTCTATCCGGAATCGGGGATCGGACTCATCGCCGACAGGCTCCGGGAGAAAATCGAAACGCGGAACCAGGTGGTTACCGACGCGAGCGTGGAGCGGATCTACCGTGACGGCCCTACGGTGCGGAGTATCGAGGTCAAGGACCAAAGGGGGACCCGCGTCGTGGAAGGGGGGACATTCATTTCCACGATCCCTGTAACGCAGCTGGTCCGGAAGCTCGATCCTCCTCCGCCCCGGCCAGTTCTCGATGCCGCGGTACGGCTGCGGTTCCGGGACCTTGTCGTTGTCGCGGTCATGCTCGACCGGGACCGGGCCACCGACCAGACCTGGATCTACATCCCGGAAAAGGATATCCCCTTCGGCAGGGTCCATGAACCGACGAACTGGAGCAGGAGCATGGCGCCTCCCGG
>JAFNGD010000177.1:0-2052 GCA_017885365.1 Nitrospirota bacterium | reverse complement strand
CCGAACGCCTACCCGCTGTTCGAGGTGGGATACCGGCAGTGGTTCGAGGTGATCCATGCCTATCTTGGCGGGTTCGACAATCTCCTGAGCGCCGGCAGGAGCGCGCTCTTCCAATATTACAATATGGATGCGGCCATGAAGTCCGGGATCGACGCGGCAGGGAGGGTGCTGAACGGTGAAGTGCGCACTGATCATTCCGTCCTGGCTTCCTGAGGAGATCTTTTCCGCGAAGACCGCCGGTTCCCAGATCAACTACTGGCAGCCGGTCGGCACCCTCTCGGTCGCGGCAGTCCTCCAGCGGGCGGGGCATGACGTCACCTTCCTGAACGGCGCCTTCCTGACCCATGAGGAGATCCTCGGGCAGATCGAACGGACCCAGCCGAGGTTCATCGGGATCTACGCGACGGCCTTCGGATGGAACAAGGCGAAGCGGACGGCCGAGGACCTGAGGCGCCGGTATGGGCAGGGGGTCTTTCTCTGCGCCGGGGGGCCCTACCCGATCGCGCTCCAGGAGCAGTGCCTCGAGGACGCGGGGCCCGCACTGGATGCGGTCGTCACCGGCGAGGGGGAGCACACGGTCCTCGAAATGACGGAACGGCTCGAGGCGGGACAGGGGCTGGACGGCGTGCTCGGCACCGTCTGGCGCGCGGGCAACACCATCATGAAGAATCCGGCGCGGCCGCTCATCACCGATCTGGATTCCCTGCCGTTCCCGGCGCGGGAACTGCTGGGAGATGCGAGCCGGTATGTCCCTCCTCCGGGCACCTACCGCAGGAAGCCCGTGGCTGTCATGATCACCTCGCGGGGATGCAACAGGCGATGCATCTACTGTTTTCAGATGGACCGGGAACGCACGAGCGGCATCCGCTACCGCAGCATCGGCAATGTTCTTGCCGAGATCGAACGCTGCCTCCAGCAGGGGTACCGGGAGATCAAGTTCCTGGACGATACGTTCGCCGCGGATTACGATCGGGCTATGGATCTTGCCCGGGAGATAGTGCGGCGAAAGCTCACGTTCACCTGGTTCGCCTCGGCCTGCGTCAACCAGGTGGACAAGCCGCTGCTCAAAGCGTTCCGGGAAGCGGGGTGCTGGGCCGTCCTCTTCGGGGCGGAGAGCGGTGTGCAGAAGAATCTGAACACCCTTCGGAAGGGGACGACCCTCGAGCAGATACGACAGGCGGTCAAGGATGCCCAGGACGTCGGCCTCCGGGTCAGCACGCCGTTCCTCTTCGGGATCCCCGGCGAGACCTTCGAGGAAGGCCTGCAGACCATACAGTTCGCGATCGAGCTGAACCCGGATTTGGCGAACTTTCACGCCATTACGCCCTTTCCCGGCACGGAGCTTTATGACAACCGTGATATCTATGGAACGGTTTCCGACGAACTTACGGATTTCACCTACCAGGGCGCGGCGTTCATTCCCCACACGATGACGCGGGAGCAGATCATGCAACTGCGCCAGATCGCGTTCAGGCGGTTTTATTCCCGACCTTTGTTTCTCCTCCGGAAGCTCCTGCAGCTCAGAAGCTGGAATGATGTCGTCTTCGCTGCCAGGAGCGCAAAGAGCCTGTTCTGGCTGTGGGGAAAGGAGGACCTCTTTGTGAGGAAGAGGGGAAAGGAGGATGTATCGTGAGGGCGTTTCGAGAGAGAACTCCCTTTTTCCCAGCGCCGCACTGATCGTCCGTTGCCCCCCGAGAGCTTTTTCCCATCGTGATCGTTCCTCCCCGTGCAGCGTCCCGCCTTTCGTGTTCACGCGCTCATCTGTCGTGTGGCGCCCGTAATCATCGGCAACCGAAGGTTATTTTCTTTTCCTTGATGAGATTTGCAGCGCGGGCCTCTGCTGGAATGCCCAAATGCTTCGCGATGACCACATGAAGGAGACCATAAGTTGCAGATGCATATCATCTGTCAGTCATAATGTTGCATCTGAGTGAGGGAAAAATCGCATTGCCTTGACAGCCAATTTTCCGGCGACTATACTTTATTCATTATGGATGGATGAAGAGCTGTGCAGGTGAATGCGGTATCTTCTCTACACGTCGCAGACCTTTC
>JAFNGD010000176.1:3400-3538 GCA_017885365.1 Nitrospirota bacterium | reverse complement strand
TCTATCCCGATGTGATCGAGAGCGTCTCGTTCAAGGGCCCCTCGGCGGTCATCAAGTCGCACCACAACGTGGGCGGCCTGCCCGAGAAGATGAAGCTGAAGCTCGTGGAGCCCCTGCGCGAGCTGTTCAAGGACGAGG
>JAFNGD010000176.1:704-3253 GCA_017885365.1 Nitrospirota bacterium | reverse complement strand
AGGACGGCATGACCGCGGACTGGGCAAAGATCCCCTACGAGCTCCTGGGCATCATGTCGAACCGGATCATCAATGAGGTTAAGGGCGTGAACCGCGTGGTCTTCGACGTCTCGTCCAAGCCGCCGAGCACGATCGAGTGGGAGTAGGCGAATCTGACACGGCGACGCGGCGACGGGAAGACGCGGTGTAAGGCTGAGTTGAGAAAGGCCGACACGGAGACATCCCCGACTAAAGCCCTCGGGGACAGGTGGCGACGGGGCGACAGGGGGAAACGGCAAGCAGCATGAACGTCGTAACGCTCTTTCCCGCGAACCAGCGCCTGCAGGCCTCTCCTTCCTCCCGGCCAGTCTTCTGCCAGAGCATACTCCATGAACGTCATCCATTTCTCCCCCCATTTTCCTGACAACTACTACCCCTTCAGCATCGGCCTGAAGCAGGCAGGCGCGAACGCGCTCGGGATCGGCGATGCCCCCTACGAGAGCCTGCGGCCCGAACTGCGGATCGCGCTGACAGAGTACTTCCGCGTGGACACGATGGAGGACTACGACCAGGTCCTGCGCGCGGTCGGCTATTTCACCCACCGCTACGGCAAGATGGACCGGATCGATTCGTTCAACGAGCACTGGCTCGACCTCGAGGCGCGTGTCCGGACGGACTTCAACCTGTTCGGCCTGCGCACGGACACCATCGAGACGGTGAAGCGCAAGTCGCTGATGAAGGAGCGGTTCCGCCAGGCCGGTATCGCGGTCGCACGGGGGGCCGTGGTCAGCGACAGCGCGGCTGCCCGGGCGCTCATCAGGGATACCGGGTATCCCGTCGTTGCCAAGCCGGACAGGGGCGTGGGCGCCCTGAACACGTACAAGATCAGGAACGACGCCGACCTGTCCACCTTCTTCGCCTCCAAACCTTCGGTGGACTACATCATGGAGGAGTTCATCGACGGCGAGATCATGAGCTTTGACGGTCTTGCCGACCGGGACGGGAAGATCGTGTTCTGCACGGGCCACGCGTACATGGCCGGCATCATGGAGACGGTGAACGAGGACGAGCACATCTACTACTACTCCTTCCGGGAGCTCCCCGCGGACCTCGAAGCCGCAGGCCGTGCCGCGGTCAGAGCCTTCGACGTGCGCGAGCGTTTCTTCCATATCGAGTTCTTCAGGACGCGCAGGGACGGTAAGATCGTCGCCCTGGAAGTGAACATGCGGCCGCCGGGCGGGTACACCACCGACATGTTCAACTATGCCAACGACATCGACGTCTACCGGGAATGGGCAAACGTCGTGGTCCGGAACGAGTTTCAGGCAGTGTACGACCGGAAGTACCACTGCTGCTATATCGGACGAAAGAACAAGAAGCGCTATGTCCGGACGCACGAGCAGGTGGTGCGGGAGCTGGGGCCCCTGCTGATGTTCCACACGCCGGTGAGCGGCGTGTTCCGCGCGGCCCTCGGAGACTACGGCTACCTCGTCCGTTCAGCAGACATGGCCGATATCCGGCGGGCCATCGGGATCGTGCATGGCACGGAAGGATGAGCGCGGAAAAACCTAAAGACTTATTAGGACGCGGATTGTCGCGGATAGAAACAGAAGCAAGAAAATTATAGAGGCTGAAAGCTTTTTCTCGCAAAGACGCCAAGCGCGCAAAGAAATGCCACGGCATTGGCATAGGCATTATAGCAAACGCATTAACTATCGTTACGATGTCATTGCGAGCAACCAAAGGGCGCGCGGCAATCTCGCCGTAAATACGAGATTGCTTCGTCGATGAGCTCCTCGCAATGACACAATAATTAGTGCGTTCGTATTCTTTTCGAATCTCTTTGCGTACTTTGCGGCTTTGCGCGAGACAGCTTTTGATAGGTTCTTCTTGTTCTTGACCCGCGTCCAATTATGCTTAAGGGCGTTCTTCAGGGAGACTTGACAGTATGAAACGTGAATATCACAAATGGCAGAGCCCGAACCTGGGGCAGGACATGGAGCTCCTCGTGTTCGGCCACGCAGGCCAGCCGTTCATCGTATTTCCCACGTCCAGCGGCCGGTTCTTCGATTTCGAGAACAACGGGATGGTCCATGCTGCGGAGCGGTTCATCGACGAGGGGAAGGTCCGGCTCTACTGCGTGGACAGCATCGATCCGCAGTCCTGGGAGAGCCGGGAGAAGGGTCCCGTCGAAAAGGCGCTGAGGCATAACGACTACGACCGGTACCTCGTGCAGGAGACCGTACCGTTCATCCACAAGCACAGCAGGAGCAGGGAGCGCATCATGTGCACCGGAGTCAGCATGGGCGCCTCCCACTCGGTCCTGTTCTTCTTCAAACACCCCGATGTCTTCAAGGGCACCATCGCCCTGAGCGGAGTGTACAATTTCCGCTTCTTCCTGCACAACTACAGCGGCGACAGCCCGGAAGTGTACTACAATTCGCCACTCGACTTCCTGCCGAACCTCGACGCCCCCGCCATCCTGGAGCAGTACCGCACAAGCGACATCATCGTCTGCGTGGGCCAGGGCGCCTGGGAAGAGCCGATGATCGCGGACACGCTCCGGCTGC
>JAFNGD010000176.1:0-699 GCA_017885365.1 Nitrospirota bacterium | reverse complement strand
TGAGCGAACTAAACATGACCATGTCCATCCTTGAGCTCATCGCTGTCGGTCTTGCCGCGGTCGCCGGCGGGTTCGTGAACGCGATCGCAGGAGGCGGCACGCTCATCACCTTTCCCATGCTGACCGCGGTCGGCGTTCCGCCGGTGATCGCGAACGTGACGAACACCGTCGCGCTCTGCCCGGGCTATATCGGAGGCACCTTTGCCCAGCGCCGCGATCTGCAGGGGCAGGGGAAACGGATGCGGATGCTCCTGCCCGCGGGCATCCTCGGCGGCATCACCGGAGGGGTCCTGCTCCTCTCCACGAGCGACGCCACCTTCCGGAAGCTCATCCCGTACCTGATCCTGACCGCCGTCATCCTGCTCGCGTTCCAGGACCGGCTGCGGAACGCGGTCATGGCACGGATGGGCGGTCACGGCCGAACCCATCCCCATGAGGCATGGTCCATCCCGTTGATCTACCTCGCCGCGATCTATGGGGGATATTTCGGGGCAGGTCTGGGCGTGATGATGCTGGCAATACTGGGGCTCGTGCTGGACGACTCGCTCACGCGGCTGAACGCCTTGAAGCAGTCGCTCTCCTTCGTCATCAATATCGCGGCTGCCCTCTTCTTCCTCTTCTCCGGCAAGGTGCTCTGGACCGCTGCGGCGGTCATGTCCGTGGGCGCTCTGGCGGGCGGCGTGCTCGGCGGCAGGGTGG
>JAFNGD010000175.1:4180-5614 GCA_017885365.1 Nitrospirota bacterium | reverse complement strand
GGATCCGGGGGCTGCCGAAGAATGCCACGACTTTCATGGGTGCGGTCCTCATTTCCTGATCAAGATGGGGATCAACGACATCAACCTTATCTCACCACAGAGACAGGTCGATCATGGCCACAGGCCACAAGCGGAGGAAATCAAAACCATCCGATAACAGGTGTTCTCTGTGCCTCAGTGCCTCCGTGGTAAAAGATGTTTCCTCATCACACAACAACGGCCGGCACATGCGTACCGGCCGTCGCCATTCTACCACAGTTCCGTGGGAGACTATTCGGATTTCATGAACGCCGGTTTCTTCGAACCGCAGACCGGGCAGACATCGGGCGCCGAGCCTTCGGCCGTGTAGCCGCAGACCGAGCAGACATAATAATCGGTGTCCACGTTCCTGCCGAGGCTGTTCAGGACCTTCTGATAGAGCGCAGCGTGGACCTTCTCCACCTCGTTTGCGTAGTTGAAGCTCTTGAGCGCGCCGTCCTTGCGCTCCGCCTTAGCGTCGGCGATCATCTGCGGATACATCTTCTGGAACTCGTAGGACTCTCCATTGACCGCGTCCATCAGGTTCTCTTTCGTGGACTTGACCACGCCGAGCTCCCGCAGATGGTTGTGGGCATGGATGGTCTCCGCCGCGGCCGCTGCCCGGAAGAGCCTTGCAGCCTGCTTGTAGCCTTCCTGCTCCGCCTTCTTCGCGTAGGCGAGATACTTCCGGTTCGCCTGGGACTCGCCGGCGAACGCGTCCTTCAAGCCCTGTTCAGTCTTTGTCATGATGCCTCCTTAATGGATGATGTCTCGAAAAATATGCAGGTTCACGCCCCGGTAGGGGCGGCCCTGTGTGGCCGCCCGACGCAAGGGCAACCACGCAGGGTTGCCCCTACGACCTATCTTACTTTCTCGAATTCCGACTTCGGCGCGTTGCAGACCGGGCAGGTCCAGTCGTCCGGAAGCTTCTCGAAGGGAGTCCCCTCCTTTGCCTCGTCATACTCGTATCCGCACACTGTGCATCTCCACATAGATTCTCCTTTTCGGAGCAGATTCTCTACTGCCCCGGACGAGCCGGAATACTTCTTGACGGGATGACAGGATAACACCGGATAGAAGCTATATCATCTCTCCGATCCTGAAAATCCCTTTAGCCTGTCAAAAGATTATAGAAATTGTAGCAGATTTTTTAATAGTTGGGCGTGGTCACGCCACCTTTTCGAAGGAATCCTTGCCGGCCTTGCAGACCGGGCATTTCCAATCATCGGGAAGGCTCTCGAAGGGCGTCTTCTGGTCCTTTTCCTTATAGAGCCACCGGCAGGCCGCGCAGCGCCATAGACCGAAGTCCTCGCGCGCACCGTCCTTCTTCACCAGTTCCCAGCCTTTTGCCAGGAAATCCTCGATCTTCGGGGGATAGAAGCCGGAGAAGATGGTCTTGTCGCGGGCGTCCTCGAA
>JAFNGD010000175.1:3583-4166 GCA_017885365.1 Nitrospirota bacterium | reverse complement strand
GGACCAGCTGTAGCAGCAAGGCAGCACGGCCGTGCACCCGCACTTGCCGTTCCTGAACTCGAGCCCGTCGACGCTGATGCCGCCGGGGATCTTCCCTATGGTGACGTCCATGTTTCCTCCCGAATATCAGTGATCAAGCCGCTGTGGTTTGAAGATCCTGTGGTCGCAGGCGAAGCAGCGCGTATCCTCCTCGCCGCTCCAGAGTTCCACGCCGGTCCCGCAGGCCGGGCACGTCACGATGGTCATCAGCACCGGGACGGACACCATACACGCCGCCGGCTGCTTACGCTGTGTTCTTTGCTTTTCTCCATCCTTCATGTCTCAATTTCTCCGTTCTCTCGACGGCCCAGGACTTGAGCTGCTTGAGGTATTCCAGGGGGTTCGTCTTCGCCAGGGCGATGATCTTCTCCCGCTCCCGGACACTGTCAAGGTGGTCGCCGGGATAGACGCCGTTCCAGGTGCAGTACCCCTGGTCGAACAGCACCGATGGCGTGATCTCGCCCTTGATGTGCTTCTCACCCGTGAACTTCGCCGCTTCCATGTCATACCGTATCATCCAGCCGTTATCGGTGACCATGGTCGC
>JAFNGD010000175.1:0-3461 GCA_017885365.1 Nitrospirota bacterium | reverse complement strand
TCTACCCTGAGGATCGAAGCTTCCCTGCAGCTTGCTGCAGGGAGCTTCCATAGGTTCGTTTCTTACAAGCGGGACAGGTCCCGAAAAACTCGATATGGTTGCCCGTGATCTCGAATCCGGCCCGGTCCCGGTCGGCAACCGGAAGCCGGAACTCCACCGGGAGGTCCACGATCCGCCGGCATTGCGTGCAGATGAGGTGGTGGTGCGGACGGGGATTCGGATCGAACCGCTTTTTCCCCGGGTCGCCCGTCAGCTCCGCCACCATGCCGTTGCGCTTCAGCATTTCCAGGGTGTTGTAGACCGTCGCGAAGGACATGGTCGGGAACTTTCGAAGAACCGCCTTGTACACGTCCTCGGCCGAGGGATGGGAAAGATTCCCCTCCAGGTAGTCAAGGATCGCGATCCTCTGGGGGGTGAGCTTGATCCCCAGGTCCCGGTATTTTTCTTCGCGCGGTGCGGTGTGGGCTTTCATGTTTGGAAATATTATCACTTTGGAATTGTTCTTGTCAATGAAATTTTCGCCCCGCAGGGCCGCGCTCCTTACGGCTTTCGGCGCGGCCATGACTAATGCTATACTTTTTCCTAGACTTATCGTATGATGGTGTTCCGCAGAAGCATTGACATCTCATTGAGGAGGGACCCATGGCGAAATATCCGGGACAATACACCAGCATCATGAAGCGGTACGAAGGAGTCATGACAGCGCTCGAAAAGCTTGGGAAGGCCACCAAGTCGGCGGGGCCGCTGAACAAGAAGACCACGGAGCTGATCCAGCTTGCCGCGGCCGCCGCGATCCGCGCTGAAGGGTCCGTACATTCCCACGCGCGCAGGGCGCTCGAAGCAGGAGCGAAGCCGGCAGAGGTCCAGCACGCCATCATCGTGCTCACCAGCACCATCGGCTTCCCCACGGTCTCGGCAGCGCTCTCCTGGGTGGATGATGTGATCGCCCGGCAGGCAGCAAAATAGACCGGTCAGGTATTGTTCGGGGATTGCATGCTGCGCGCATTACGGGTACGTTGCTCACCACTCCCATGAAGATCGACTGCTACCTGTCCGAGCACTGCGGCTCCTACTACCAGCTCCGGGAGAACATCCATGCCGCCCTGCAGGAGTTGGGGCTGGACGTCGAAGCGGCCTTTCACACGGTCTCCTATGACGAAGCGGTGAGCCTCGGGATAACCGGCTCCCCCACCATCCGGTTGGACGGGAAGGACTTGTTCGAAGGCGGGGGCTCTCCGGGCATCACCTGAAGGGCCTATCCCGATGAGTCCGGGCGGCTCATGAACGTGCCATCGGTAGCGTCCCTGAAGTACCGATTACAAGAGAACCTGCGTTAAAGAACGATGACTGAAATCCCCCCTGCAAAGACAACCGTCCGATGCGGCAATTGCCTGACGCTGAACCGGGTGCCGCAGGACAGGATCGGCAGCGGCCCGCGCTGCGGCAGCTGCAAGATAGTCATCGAGGTGCCGCGCCAGCCGGTCCAGGGAAAGTCCGAAAGCTTCGACCGAGACGTGGCATACTGGCCGGAGACCCTGCTTGTCATGTTCTGGTCGCCCTGGTGCCTCTTCTGCAAGATCTACGATCCTCTCGCTGCAGAGCTCGCCGCACAGAAGGCCGGCCGGCTCAAGGTCCTGAAGGTCGATATCGAGGCGGAGGCCTACCTGGCGCAGCGCCTGCAGGTCACCAAGACACCGACGTTCCTGGTCTACAAGAACGGCGTGTTCGCTGTCCGTATGGACGGCGCGCCCAAGGAAAAAGGCGAGTTCCTGACCTGGGTCGATAATCTCCTGAACTATACGAGCTACTGAGGTCCCGCGGCATCCGGTCCGCGTGATCACCTTCAACCACCATGGCGAACGACACCGCACTGCTCCGCTGCAGGTCCTGCAATGCCCTCAACCGGGTCCCCGTCAAGAAGCTCGCCCAGAATCCCCTCTGCGGCAAATGCAAGGCGCTGCTCGACTTCCCCTTCCAGGCGGTGACCGCAACGGCCGCCTCCTTTGATCAGGAGCTCTCTTCATGGCTCGAGACCGTGCTCGTGGTGTTCTGGGCGAAGGGGAACGACCTCTGGAAGAAGATCGAGCCTGTCGTGGCCGACATCGCATTCGCGCAGGCGGGCAAGCTGAAAGTGCTCAAGGTGGACGCAGATGCCGAACCCGGCCTCGCCCTGCTCTTCTCGGTCCAGGCATCCCCTGTGTTCATCGCCTTCCGGGACAGCAAACAGCTTGGCCGCCTCGACGGCATCCCGCGGGAAGCGTCCGATCTGGTCCAGTGGGTCCAGGCATACTTGCAATAGCATCTAACAGGCTGTTGTAAAAAGCCCACCCTTTAGCTCATCGTTTCCGGATCATCAAATAAAAAAAGCGCCTCTTTTTCAAGAGGCGCTTTTTGTTGTTGCTGCTATGGTGGTGTCGTAGTCCCGTTAAGACCTATGCCCAGCGGGACGACTTGCGGTCTCCCTGGGGCTTGCGGTAGTCCCCTGCCCAGCCGCCCTGTGTCTTGGCATCGCGCTTCCGATCGCCCACAAAGGAGTTCCCCGACGAATAGGGTTTTCTGCCTGTGGACGTTCCGTAGGCGTCGCGGGTACGGTCGCCCGCATATGCTCCGGTTGCATGAGGCTTTCTGCCCGTCGAAGCGCCGTATGCATCGCGCGACGTCGACGAACGCTGTCCGTAACGGTTCGCTCCCGCCGTCGACGGCCTCCCCCGGTACCCTGAGGGTGAAGGACGGTCCGACCGGCTGTTCGAGGAACGGAGCGGCCGGGCCGGTTCCAGTCCGGCGATCACCTGCTGGGGCAGGGACTGGCCGATATACCGTTCGATCCGGGTCAGCTGGTCCAGCTCCCGGAAGGACACGAATGAGATGGCGATGCCCGTTGCTCCCGCCCGGCCCGTGCGGCCGATGCGGTGGACGTAATCCTCGGCGTTCTTCGGCAGATCGTAGTTGATCACGTGCGTGATTCCCGGCACGTCGAGACCGCGCGCGGCCACGTCCGTGGCCACGAGCAGGCGGACCTTGCCGCGGCGCATGTTCGTGATGGTGCGGTTGCGCGCACCCTGGGTCATGTCGCCGTGCAGCGCCTCGGCAGCATGTCCCTGGGCATGGAGCTCCCGCGCCAACTGGTCGGCGTTCCGCTTGGTGGACGAGAAGATGATGGCCCGCGTCATGCCGCTGTCGGCGATGAGGTGGTTCAACATCCGGGTCTTATGCTGCATGTCGTCGGCGGCGTGGAGGCGCTGCTCGATCGCCTCGAGCGTGGCCTTCTTGCCGGCAACGGCGATGCGGACGGGGTCTTTCATCAGGCGCTGGGCAAGCCGCGCCATGGTGTTGTCCCAGGTCGCGGAGAACAGGAGCGTCTGGCGGCCTTCGGGCGTGGCCTTCGTGATGGTCTCGACGGCCTCGCTGAAGCCCATGTCGCGCATGCGGTCGGCCTCGTCGAGGACCAGGAGCTCGCCGCG
>JAFNGD010000174.1:2970-3149 GCA_017885365.1 Nitrospirota bacterium | reverse complement strand
TATCTCGATCTCCACGGCTATACCGGTGATGAGGTCAATGAGACGCTTGACGTGTTCCTTGCGGAAGCGTTCCAGCGGGACTGGAAATGCGTCAAGATCATCCATGGACGGGGCCTACGATCGGTGAAAGGGCCGGTGCTCAAGGACGCGGTAGTCCGGCGGCTGGTGGGACGGTATCG
>JAFNGD010000174.1:2715-2918 GCA_017885365.1 Nitrospirota bacterium | reverse complement strand
TGCGCTCGCTCCTGGATTCAAGGTTCAAGGTTTAAGGTTCAAGGAAGAGAAACAAGGAACTAACGAACCACTGGCTTGTGCTTATCACCCTTGAGTGACGATCGCTTCAGATATTGGATAAGCTTTCCGAGCTGGGAAGAGACGATTCGACATTGTTCTTGTGTTTTACTGAAATCCTCCTCAGTCAGATACTTCTGGTCAAG
>JAFNGD010000174.1:0-2708 GCA_017885365.1 Nitrospirota bacterium | reverse complement strand
AATCCTTTTTGAATTCACGCTTGCCTGTGAGACGGTAGATCATCCCTACCAGTTCCCGCGATTCTTTCCATACATCCATCTGCTCGAACGATCTCGCCATTATTTGCCTCGATAGACTATGAACATTAGCATTGAATGTGGTTTTCTCGTGAGCCTATTACCTATAATCCAAACTTTCAACCTTGAATGTGATTAACTCCTTGAACGTTGATATGTTTTTACCTTAAACTTTCAACCTTGAACTTTGAATGTGTTAATTATTCCTTCCACCCCTTCGCACCGATAAGCGGCACGAACACACAGGGAATGCTCGTCTTCGTGACAACGCCGGTCGGCGACTTGATGACCTTTATCAGCAGTTGGGAGTACCGCTCGCCCACAGGGATCACCAGTCTGCCGCCGTCCTTGAGCTGCTCCACCAGGGTATCAGGAACGTCGGGGGCCGCCGCAGTGACGATGATGGCATCGAAGGGCGACATCTCCTTCCACCCGTAGGTCCCGTCGTAGACCTTCATGGCCACGTTCTTGTAGCCCAGCCGGTCCAGTGTAGCCCGGGCCTTGTCGGCAAGAGTCTTGACCCGCTCGATGGTAAAGACCTTCTGGCACAGCTCGGCGAGCACCGCGGCCTGGTATCCTGATCCGGTCCCGATCTCGAGGACCCTTTCATTGCCCTTGAGCGCCAGGAGCTCGGTCATCAGCGCGACGATATAGGGCTGGGAGATGGTCTNNATGGTCTGGCCCTCCCCGATGGGCATGGCGTGGTCGCCATAGGCCTGCGCCCGAAGGGCCTCGGGCATGAACTCGTGGCGCGGCACTTTGCCCATGACGGCCAGGACCCGGGGATCCGTGACGCCGCGATAGGCGATCTGCTCGTCCACCATGCGGCTGCGTTCTTTTTCGAAATCGATCATAGGGGGCTCAGCGTGCAGTCCTGCCATTGTTATTTTGTTTCTTCATGCTTCACGGGCTGCTCATAGGCGAGTTGCTCGACAGACTTGAGCGTATCGAACGCAGCATAGTCGGTAAGGTCCAGGTGAAGGGGCGTGATCGAGACCATGCCCCGGTCGACGGCGTCGAAGTCCGTGCCCGGGTCACGCTCCCACTCCGGCTCCCCTCCCCCGATCCAGTAGTACTTCTTGCCGCGCGGGTCTACCCGCTCCACGGTCATCTGGTGATAGATGCGCTTGCCCAGCCGGGTGAGCGTCGTCCCCTTCATCTCCGGGACCGGGAGGTTCGGGACGTTCACGTTCAGGAGCGTCCCTTTGGGAAGGCCCTGCGCAAGGACCATGCGGGCAACCTGCAGGCTGACCTCGGCCGCCTCGGCGAACAGAAAGTTCTCACGGGCGGAGAGCGAGATGGAGAAGGAGGGAACACCCAGGATCAGCGCCTCTATGGCGCCGGCGACCGTGCCGGAATAGGTCACGTCGTCGCCCATGTTGGGCCCCTTGTTGATGCCCGAGACCACGAGCCTCGGCACTTCTTTCAGGAGGCCCTTGACCGCGATGTTCACGCAGTCCGTGGGCGTTCCGTTCACGCTGTAGACGCCATCCTTCAGCTGCTCGATGAGCAGTGGCCGGTGCAGCGTCATGGAATGGCCTGCCGCGCTCCGTTCCCGGTCCGGCGCGACGATGACGACTTCGTCAAGGGCCTTCAGGCGCTTTGCGAGGATCTGGATGCCGGGTGAATAGACACCGTCGTCGTTGGTGATGAGGATCACAAGGAACTCCTTTGTAGAATAGCAGCTAACAAGCGAGCAGGCTTGGATGAGAACCGGCTTGCAAGCTTACAGCCACTATAACCTTAAATCTTGAACGTTGAATAGGGTTGACACACGCTCATCAGCCTTAGCACTTGCCAGATACCATTGAAGCTCCCTGCAGCAAGCNNAATGCGCTCGCTCCTGGATTCAACATTGAACCTTATGCTTTAAACCCTTGCTTTATGCAGTTTGATCGGCAGGTGTTTCTTAAAGAGCGTAAAGTCCTCATCGGTGGTGAATATTGACATGCCGGTCCGCTCCGCTAGCGCGCACATAAGAAAATCCGTGTTCGATCCCTGGATCCCCTTCTCTCTCAGCTTATTGAACATCTCTGCAGCCCGCTCATGGTCGTCCGCGGTGATCGATAGGTCGGGAAACTCACGCAAGTGATCGCGAAGTACGAGAAATTGTGTATGATCACGTATGCTGGAAAGGATCTCCTGGCGGATCGGCCCGATCATTTGGACGGAGGAATCCCTGATCAACTGACCGAGCTCCCGAACGACCAGATCGTGCTCAGGCGCGATCTTGCCACGCCGAAGCGCGTACGACCAAATGCACGTATCGACCAGGACCTTCACGGCCGCTTCCGCTGTTTCTTATAATCATACGTCGCATCAAGGTCGACGGTATGGAACAGGTCCAGAACCTGCAGCTGCTTCCGATGCTGCACATACTCCCTGAGCGCTTCGTTCACTGCTTCCCGTTTTGTCCGGTGCTTTCCGATGCGACGGGCGTCTTCGATGAGCTTATCGTCAATGGCAAGATTGGTCGGCATGGGCATTTCCTCCACACATTATTCTACACAAGGTACTGTGTATTTTCAAGAAGAAAATACGGAGATGCGATGGAAGATTCAGATCGTTCCGTAGCAGGAATAGCCTTACGTTAGCTGCTCGATGATGAGCGGGCAGTGGAGCGTCATGGAATGGCCCGTCGCGCTCCGCTC
>JAFNGD010000173.1 GCA_017885365.1 Nitrospirota bacterium | reverse complement strand
CGGAAAAAGAGCGAATAGGCGGGGTGCACCATGATCGTGACCGCCTTGCCCTGCAGGGCGGGGGTAACTTCGTTGGCAGAGGACGCAGAGAGCTTCTTGATGCGCAGCGGCTCCTCGGCATTCGGATACCGGTGAAGGCTCTCACTGAATTGCTTGGCGGGAATGTCGGGGGCGGCGCAGCCTGCGGCGAGGACGGCGAGGCTGCCGAGAACGGCAAGCAGGACCGGCTGCAGGCGGCGTGAGCGCGTCCGTGGGGGCCGCCGCTTGTTTATGGAAGAAAGCGTCACGATCATCGATACTGCAAGCTCTGCCAAGCAGGGACGTCTGTTTCCCGCCGGAGAACGTTCCGGCCGCACGTGGCCGGGACAGGATGTTCGAGCTCATGCACGGTTGCTGGGCCGCCGGGCGATCTTCTCCCACGTTTCCTCGTCCAACTCGTCCAGGTACTCCTTGACCGGGAACTCCTTGCCGCACCACGTGCAGCGCATGGTCACGGTCTTTCAGCCGACCTTGAGCACCACGTCCTTGCCGCATACCTTGCACTTCATACAAAACCTCGAACAGCATGTCCACCACGGAGGCACGGAGACACGGAGGAATGCAAATGCCGTTGCCCTGTCACCGCGTCCCCCTGTCACCGTGTCCCCGCGTCAGGTTCCCTATTCCACGATATCCAGCTTGATCGACAGCTCCCGGAGCTGGGCCGGGGTGACGCGGGATGGCGCCTCGGTCATGAGGCAGATGGCCTTCTGCGTCTTGGGGAAAGCAATCACGTCGCGGATGGACTGGCTGCCCGTCAGGATAGCGGTGAGCCGGTCCAGGCCGAAGGCCAGCCCGCCATGGGGCGGCGCGCCGAACTCCAGCGCCTCGAGCAGGAAGCCGAACTTCCTGCGGCTGGCCTCCTCATCTATGTTCAGGAGGCCGAACATCTTCGACTGCACGTCCGAGCGGTGGATGCGGATGCTGCCGCCGCCGATCTCGGAGCCGTTCAGCACGATGTCGTAGGCCTTGGCTCGCACCTTGCCGGGATCCGTTGCCATGAGCGGGAGGTCCTCGTCGAAGGGCGCCGTGAAGGGATGGTGCATGGCGTCCCAGCGCTTCTCGTCGGCGTTCCACTCCACCAGCGGGAAGTCCGTGACCCAGAGGAAGTTGAGCCTCTTCTCGTCGATCAGGTTCAGCCGCTTGCCCATGAGCAGGCGGAGGTAGCCCAGCGTCTCGGCCGTGATCTTCGGGCTGTCGGCGATGAACAGCATGAGGTCACCCGGCTTGGCTACAAGGCGTGCGGCCATCTCGCCGACTTGTCCTTCCTTGAAGAACTTGGCGATCGGCGACTCGAAACCGCTGTCCGTCACCTTGATCCAGGCCAGGCCCTTCGCGCCGAAGACCTTGGCCTCGTTCGTCAGGTCGTCGACCTCCTTGCGCGAGAGCTTCGCCATGCCCGGCGCCGCGAACCCCTTCACCTGGCCGCCCAGTTCGACGGCCTGGATGAAGACCTTGAAGTCCGACGCCTTCGCGATGTCCGAGACGTCCTTGAGCTCAAGGCCGAAGCGCGTGTCCGGCTTGTCGGAACCGTAGCGGTCCATGGCGTCCTTGTAGGTGAGCCGGGGGAACGGCAGGGCGATGTCGTTGCCCTTCACTTCCTTCACCACGGCGGCCAGGAGCTGCTCCATGAGCGAGATGATCTCCTCCTGGTCGATGAAGGACATCTCGAGGTCGATCTGGGTGNNCCGGCCACCATCAGGATCTGCTTGAACAACTGGGGCGACTGGGGCAGCGCAAAGAACATGCCGGGATTCACGCGGCTCGGGACGAGGTAGTCCCGGGCGCCCTCGGGCGTGCTCTTGGTCAGGAACGGCGTCTCGATGTCGACGAAACCATGGCTGTCGAGGAACCGGCGCACGGTCTTCGTAATGGCGTGGCGCGTGACCAGCACCTTCTGGATGCCGGGCCTGCGGAGGTCGAGGTACCGGTACTTGAGCCGGAGGTTCTCGGCAACGTCCGTATCCTCCTCGATCATGAAGGGCGGTGTCTTCGAGACGTTCAGGACCGTGAGCTCCGTGACCATGATCTCGATCTCGCCCGTGGGGAGCTTGGCGTTCGCAGTGTTCTCGGGCCGCGGCGATACCTTGCCGGTCACGGCAAGAACGTACTCGCTCCTGATGTCGCCGGCCAGGGTGTGCGCTTCGGCGGACATTTCCGGGTTGAAGACCACCTGGGTGATGCCCTCNNACCCAGCCCATGAGCGTCACCTGCCTGCCCACGTCCTTTTTGGTCAGTTCCCCGCAGGTATGCGATTTTTTACTGTATTTCACCGAGAGGCTCCCTGTATGTGCATAGTCAAAACAGGAAGGATAATATCACCCCGCCCCTTGGAAAGTCAAGGGTAATCTGCCCGTTTTTCAATATGTTAGAGAGCAAAGTCCACCACGGAGACAGGTCGTCACGGAGAAAATCCTTGAGAGACTCGCTTTTTATTTAATGATTAATTATATCTTTAAATTTCCACATTCTGAGTAATCCTTCTCCGTTTTTATAAATTTGCAGTCCTCCGTGTCTCCGTGACTCCGTGGTAATTCACTTTCATATCTCAAAATCCTCTTGACTTTTCTCCCTATATGGTTAAAATGCAGGTCTTCGGGAAACCGAACTTATTCATAAGACTGGTTGGAGGAAAAGGACCATGGCAGAATTAAGCAAAACAGCGAAAGCGGCCACCAAGAAGGCCGTCGTGAGCAACAACCCCCAGTGCTGCGGCAAGCCGATGCAGGCCGCCAAGATGATGACCACCACCGGAAAGGTGCGCGGCATGATGTGGCTCTGCGACAAGTGCTGGAAGGAATCGAAGATCGTATAGCAGGTCCTGTATGTATCAAGACCGAGGCGATGAACTTAACTGTTCATCGCCTTTTTTTGTTTTGTTCTTGTGCTTACCTTTCCCAGCCCATGGGCAGTCCGGCTGCGACGACTGTGCGTATGCATGCCGGTATCCAACCTCGAACAAGAATAGACAAAAAAGCAGCGCGTCCGTAGGGGAAGCGCTGCCGGGATCTTGAAAATTAAGATGGAAATCTAAAGCAGCATACTGCATGCTTAGCACAGCGGAGCACCGGGCTGCCCAAAAAACCGCCTTTTTTCTGCACCCCGGTTCGATATCCCTGCAGCAAGCTGCAGGGACTCTTCGATCCTCAAGGTAGTACCTTTATTCTAATCGCTCGCTAACCCCGGAACAAACTACGGGGAATGCGCTCGCTCCTGGATTCACTGGGATGCAGGGCGCTTTTGGAAAAGCAACAGCTTGAAGATCCTGCCTTACCCATAAACCCGGGCTGTCCCAAAAAGAACACTGGACGAGCCCTCTTTCCAGTTGTAATATCCCGCAGGTTGTACTACCATAATCAGCGTTATGTCCGACCACGATATTCCATTCAAGGTCAAGGCCCAGGTCGTGCTGCTCCTGCTCCTGTCGTTCCATGTCTGGCTCGTTCTCGGCATGGTCTACTTCGACCGGTTCTTTCCGCCTTTTAACCGCCTGGTGTCCGTGCTGATGCCCTGGAAGGGGTTGGACACCCTGCCGCTCGAAGCAAGTCTTGGTGAGCGGCTCGCCCTCATGCAGGGGCTGCTCGATGCATCCGTCCGGGTGTCCCAGGCCGCGCTCCTGTTCATGATCCTCTCCTTCGTCCTGTTCGTCATGTACCTGACCCTCGTGTACCAGCAGCGGCAGCGCAGGGTGCGCGAGAACATGCTCCTGGTGCTCAAGAACCAGGAGATCGCGCGACGGAACGAGTTCATCCGGTACATCTCCGCCACCATCGGCCACGAGTTCAAGAACAACCTCGGCAGGATCAAGCGCCGGATCGACCTGCTGCCCGGGCTTCCGCAGGACGCCCGGGAGCGCATCGATGGCAACCTGGACAAGCTCTTCGCCGACATCGAGATCTTCAAGAAGATCTCGGACGAACGCGAGGCGGGGCTGGTCGAGTTCGAGCATGTCGACCTTCGGGCGATGCTGGACGGCATCGCGGAGCATTACACGGACCTGGCAGACCTGGAGCTCCGCGAAGGCGTCGCCCCGCCCCGGATCACCGCGGCCCCGACGCTGCTCAGGACGGTCTTTGAGAACCTGATCGACAATGCGGTCAAGTACAAAAAGCAGGAACAACCCCGGGCGCGCATCGTGGTCTCCTGCGGCATGGACCGGGACGGCAGCCGGCAGTACGTGACGGTCAGCGTCCGCGACGAGGGAATGGGCATGGACGAGCTGCAGGCGGATCAGTGCTTCTACAAGGGGATGGGCAGCAGCGGCGGCTGGGGACAGGGGCTGTACTTCGCAAAGTATGTCATCGGCTTCCACGCCGGCAAGATCCGGGTCGGCAAGGAGTACACCGCCCCGGGCATTGGGGCTGAGTTCATCATCAGCCTGCCCTACGTCGAGGAGGCCGCCGGTGTTTAGAGTGCTGGTCGCCGATGACGATTTCGAAGACCGGGAGCTGCTGAAGCTCGAGATCGGCAGGGCGCTGGCCGGGAGCGAACCCGACCTTCGCCTCGCGGAGGCGGTGAGCGTCCGGGACGCCCTCCGTATCCTGACGGGGCAGGTCTTCGACCTCCTGACGCTCGACATCGAGTTCGACCGGATGAGCGAGGGCGTCGACGCCCTGCCCGAGATCTTCGAGACCTATCCCACGCTGAACATCATCGTCATCAGCGGCAAGCTCGACAAGAGCGANNCTCGACAAGAAGGACGACAAGACCGAGGCGCTCCGCCGCGCCTACGCCTTCGCACTGCAGCAACGCGAGGGCGCCGATCGGATCCGTGAACTGTTCCTGCTCGCAGAGAACTACTTGGAAAAGGACATGCTCGACAAGTGCCTGGAGGTGTACCAGAAGATCCAACGCCTCGCGCCCGGAGAGATCGAGTCCACGGAGAACATCAGCATCGTCCGCGGCGAGGTGTCAGCAGAGCAGGCGCGGGAGTACCACCGGAGGGGTGAGAAGGTCGTAGCTGCTTTGCTCCTGGGATACTACCTGGAAAACCGGTTGAAGGCGTTCACCACGACCGTGCTCGGCCGTTCGTTCCGGTCGCTCTCGGACTGCCTCAAGGAACTTGTCGCGGCCGACCGGCTGGGTGCGTTCCGGGAGACCCTTTTCAACGACCTGCTGAAGCTGCGGAACCTGGCCATCCATAGTCCCGCAACCCTCGCCGAGTCGGATTTCGATGCGGCGATCAAGAAGCTGGAACTCCTGGAGGAGCGCGTGACATGAGACGATGGTCGTTCTGGAACGTTGTCCCGCCGGGGCCGCTGCTGAGCCTCCTGCTGGTCGGCCTCGTGCTGCTTTCCGGGCTGCTCTATTACCGTGCCGTCAGGATCCAGCGATTCATGGAGCCGGCCTTGGCCCTGTCGCAGCCGCGGAACGATTTTTCCGAGGCCATCACGCAAATCGTCGAGAAGGAGTTCGGCAAGGGTCCGTTCCGAGGGTTCGATGTCCGGACGAGCTCCATCGTTGTCGACCTGACCCTGTTGGTCTCCCGCAGCAGGAACCTGCTCCCGGCAGGGGATGCCGCGATGAAGAAATTCGCACATCTCCTCTTGGCGCTCCTGGAGGACAAACGAACCCGCCCGGACATCAGCCTCATCCTGATCAGCGCCGGCTATGCGCCCGACGGGCCGGGAGCGGACAGGGAACGGGCCGCGGTGCAGAGGATGCTCGGAGCCGTTCAGGACGCTCTCTTTCGCGCGGAGCCTGACCTGAAACGCAAGTACCGGTCGTTTATTGCCGTCGCCGCACGCCCGGCGCCCCCCCGCAAGGGTTACCCTGAATTGATGGAGTTCCGTATCATCCCCTCGGAAATGCTGCACATGGACGTGCTTCAGCGGCTCCAGAAGTACGCCCAGTGATCTCCCTATGCGCTTGACACAGGTGCAGCAGGTCATTATCATTGCTCTAGAGCTCAGGAAGGGTGTGGAACAACAGCGCACGGAATATATTCCTTGAAGGAGGTTCGGTCATGAGGAGACGACGGGCATTCGGGAACAAGGCAGCTCAGAATCGGCGGAAGGCGGGGATGCTTTTCCTCGCAGTACTTTTGGTCCTGTCCCTGACGGTCGCGGCGGGACTGTCTGCGGGAACTGCACCGGCCGGGAACGTTCCCGCGGCCAAGGATGTGAAGAACCCCTATGAGGGAAAGGCCGAGGCGATCAAGGAGGGCGATAAGATCTTTGATGCGAGATGCTCCGAATGCCACATGGACGGCACAGGCGGGGCCGGGCCCGACCTCACCGACGATACATGGATCTACGGCGGGTCCGATGCCCAGGTGTTCGAGACCATTTCCGGCGGAAGAAAGGGCGGCATGCCATCGTGGAAGGGCGTGCTGAGCACGGATGACATCTGGAAGGTCATCGCTTTTATCCGGAGCATACACAGAAAATAGAGAACGGGGATCCGGGGGCGCGCTTTTCGGATCGGCCGGCCGGTCGGCCTGCAGAAAGCGGCACGGTATCTAGGGAAGAGGGCCCCATGGGGACGAAATGGGAGCAGTACCGGTATTTCCTTAAGGACACAGTGCGCCGGACCATTGACTTCTCGATGACCGACCAAAGCAGGGGGGTCGCGCCTCCGCCGCTCGAGAAGCCCGTTCCCGCGGAGGAAGAGCGCATCGGCCTCGTCCGGAAAGAGACCTGGAGCGGCTTCTCGGGCCTCGATCTCATCACTGCCATCGAGGAGCGCAGGAGCCACCGGCGCTTTACGGCTGAGCCCCTCACGCTGGATGAGGTCTCGTTCCTGCTCTGGGCCACCCAGGGGATACGGAAGCAGGACAGCACAGCAACGGCCTTCCGGACCGTCCCCTCCGCCGGCTGCAGGCATGCCCTCGAAACCTACCTCTGTGTTCTGAACGTCACGGGGCTTGAACCGGGGATCTATCGTTTTCTGCCGGTGGAGCACCAGCTCCTGACCGTCTCGCGGGAAGAGAACCTGGACGGCCGCCTCGCGATGGCGGCCCTGGGCCAGGTCTTTCTAGCGAAGGCCCCCGTGACCTTTGTCTGGACTACGATCCCCTATCGCATGGAATGGCGCTATGACATCGCTGCCCACAAGGTCATCGCACTGGATGCCGGCCATGTCTGCCAGAACCTCTACCTGGCCAGCGCGGCGATCGGGTGCGGAACGTGCGCTGTTGCCGCCTATCATCAGGAGCTGATGGACAAGCTCCTGGGTGTGGACGGGGACAATGAGTTCACCCTGTACCTGGCGCCCGTCGGAAAGGTGTGATCGCC
>JAFNGD010000172.1 GCA_017885365.1 Nitrospirota bacterium | reverse complement strand
AACCTGCGGGAACGATCGTCAGAAGGAAGAGAAGAAGACCTGCCGTGACCAGCTGCCGAACCTTGTCGTCCATCGGTGACCGTCCTTTCACCTGCATGCCGGGTGAGCTCGTATCTCCTAGTATTCGCGATCAGTATAGTCAACTATCGAGGGAGTTGCAGCATTTTTTCGGTCACGGGTCAAGCCTTGATCTGCAGGGCATTGACCCTGGCCTTTTTCTCCAGGATGCTCTTCACCCGCTTCAGCCGGTAGAAGGCCTCCCGCTCGCGCTCCCCGATGTACTGGNNCCCAGCCGCTTCAGCTTGCTCTCGTACTCCGCGATGGTCAGCATGGACTCCAGCAGCTTCTCGAAAAGATTGACCGTGTCGTCGAGGTGCGGGGTTGTCGCGGACTCGTCGTATCCCCGTTCGTCCGCCTGCCGGACCGGCGTGTCGTGGTAGGCGATGTCCTTGTACCGGAGCCCCCAGATGCTCTTTTCCTTCACCTCGATGCCGAAGTCCCGCTCGGTGGCGACAGCGAGGGAGTCGATCGTGTCCTTGCCCTCACGCCCCAGCGAGATGGCCAGTTCCCGGATGGCCCTGCCGTAGGACTTCTTGATCTCCTCGCGCGAGCGCAGGAAGGGCAGCGTGGCGGTCAGGAACTCCTTGATGAGCGCCTGCTTGCGGGCCTTCAGGATGCCGATGCTGTTCACGATGGACCGTGACTTCTCCTTCAGCATCAGCAGGTTGGTTCGGGTAGGGTGGATCATGACAACTCCGTTCAAGGTCCAAGGTTTAAGGTAGAAGGTAAACTGCTTGTACGCCTTTCTTAATCATGTGCTTTGAACCTTACACCTTATATTAGCTTTACTACCTCCGGCCTCACCTTCTTCATCACCGTGATAATGACCGCTGAAGCGGCGAGCACACCCGCCAGCATCACGACCGACGCCAGTGCGTTGTTCAGGAGCGCCGGGTTCACGATGAGCACCGCGCCTAGCGACAGCATCATCAGCCCTGAGACGAGCTTCAGCTGCCGCCCCTGCCATTCGGTCAGTTTTCTTGTGCCCAGCGTGACCGTGATAACGGCAACGATGACGGCCAGGGGAACAACATAGACGATGTTGTACAGGACGAGGTACTGGTAATACTGGAGCGCCGTGAGATTATGCAGGGTGAGCACGCGGGTGTAAACCATGGGGAACCCGGCCGTACAGAGGAGCTCGTAGGCGTTCGCCGAGATGGCAAGGACGACGGTCCCGGCGATCATGGCAGGCACTGTCGGGGCCTTGAGAAGACCCCGCATCCGCTCGAAGAGCTTCGGCTTCGCCGATTCCGGGATGGCCAGCGAGACCCCCTGCCTGAACAGGAAGAAGTCCTTCACATTGATGCCCCCGACGAGCACGGCCACGATGCCGCCGGTGACGGTGATCACCGCGAGCTGGCCCACGACCATGAACACGTTCAGCCACGCCGCCATGAACAGGAAGTAGACAAGGCCCGAGAAGAGGACGAAAATGCCGCCGATCAGGAACATCCGTTTCCGCGACCGGGCGTGGATCAGCAGGCTCAGGAGGAACAGCAGGACGAAGAAGGCGCAGGGATTGAAGCTGTCCATCGCGCCGATGACGATGGTGAAGACCGGCAGTGATACCGATCCGGGGTCGATGCTGCCCAAGAGCGGAATGCGCACGGACCCCGCTGTTTCCGCGTTTTGCGACAGCTCCCGCGTGCTGAGGTCCGCGACGCCGTCCGGACATCCGCCGCGCACGCACCTGCCCACGGCTTCCTCGATGCTCCTCCTCGTTTGATCGTTGAATCCCATGTACACCGCCGTACCCACCACGGTCGCGGGAACGCCCGCCTGCTTGATGCCGGCCGTGCGCAGGACCTTACGGTAGAGCGCGCCGTTCTCCTTGTTCTTCCAGACCTCGTAGTCCCTGACCAGGAGACCGGAGTGCTTCTTCCCAAGCTTTTTCAGGAACGTCTTCTCCTTTTCGCAATGGGGGCATCCCTCACCCCAGAAGAGCGTGATGACCACCCCCTGCTCCGCCGGAGCCGCCTCTACGGATGGCACCGCCAGGACCGCGGCCAGTACGAGCAGTACAATAGCCCGCACAAACCTCAAATCTTCACCTCGAGGTTGAACCGCTTCATGAGCGCGAGCCCGGTGTCAAGGCTGTCCTGGACCGTCCGCCGGACCATTCCCTGCCCGATGACCTCGCGTTCGAAGGCGTCTGCGAAATCGAGCATCAGCGCATCGGCCTTGGTCATGCCGTCCCTGCCCACGATGGACTCGAGCCGTCTGAGGTCCCTGCCCTTGGCATAATACTTGTACAGGTAGTTCGCCGTGGTCCGGTGGTCCTTGCGCGTCCTGCCCTCGCCGATGCCCTTCTGCATGAGCCGCGACAGGCTCGGCAGGACGTCGATGGGCGGGAACACGCCTTTCTGGTGCAGTTCGCGGGAGAGGACGATCTGCCCCTCGGTGATNNTGATGTAGCCGGTGAGGTCCGGGATGGGATGGGTGATGTCGTCCTCGGGCATAGTGACCACCGGCAGCATAGTGACGGACCCTTCCCGCTCCCGGATGCGGCCCGCCCGCTCGTAGAGCGACGCCAGGTCCGAGTACATGTAGCCGGGATATCCGCGCCGGCCGGGCAGTTCCTCGCGCGCCGTGGAGATCTCGCGCAGGGCGTCGCAGTAGTTCGTCATGTCGGTGATGATGACCAGGACGTCCATGTTCTTCTCGAAGGCCAGGTACTCCGCCACGGTGAGGGCGAACCGGGGGGCGAGGAGGCGTTCCATCACCGGCTCGTCGGCCATGTTCACAAATGCCACGAAGCCCGTCTGCATCTCGTCCAGCACCTTCTGGTAGAACGAGTACTCATGGAACGTGAGCCCCAGCGCGGCGAAGACCACGACGAAGCTGCGGTCCGCCTGTGCAAGCCGCGCGTTCCTCAGGATGAAGGCCACGGCCTCCTTCGAGGGGAGCCCGGCGCAGGAAAAGATCGGGAGCTTCTGCCCCCGCACGAGGGTGTTCAACCCGTCGATGGCGGTGATGCCGGTCTCGATGAAATCCGCAGGACGGGCGCGGGCCGCGGGGTTCATGGGGGCGCCGGTGAGGGGCATCCACTTCTCCGGGATGAACAGGGGTGCGTTGTCCTTGGGCACAAAGGAACCGTTGAAGATCCTGCCGACGATGTCCG
This sequence comes from Nitrospirota bacterium, assembly GCA_017885365.1. The sequence goes on along the minus strand of JAFNGD010000172.1, from coordinate 6,020 downwards.
GGGAAAGCGGCACTTTTTTGATGGCGTCGGTGAACGTTACCATGGTCGTCTCGATATCCAGCCCCTGCGTGGTGCCGTAGACCTCGACCAGCACGGTCTCACCGTCGATCTCGAGCACCTCGGCTTCGGTCATCCTGCCGTCGGGCATGACGACGCGTACGACCTCGCCGATCCTGGCCGCCTGAACGTTTTCCACGAACAGGAGCGGCCCCGCGATGGTGGAGATGGTCTTGTAGGTGTGTTCAGAAAGTCGCATGATAATACCTCAGGATACAGGAGTCAGGAGCCAGAATTGAAGCTCCCTGCAGCAAGCAGCAGGGAGTCTTCGATCCTCAGTGTAGTATGTTTATCCTAATCGCTCGCTTGCCCCGNNCGGGGAGTACGCTCGCTCCTGGATTCAGGAGAACAGGACTTCAGGTCTTTGCCTCTCTTCTGGCTTCTGGCTACTGGCTACTGGCTCCTGTATCTTTCATCGCTTCTTCCAGCGATATTCCCTGTTTCAGCTTCTCCGCGACCCGGTCATGGAACGCAACGATGGACTTGATGAGCGCCAGGGTCTTTACCGGCGGGGAGAACGCGTCATCGCTGTAGGCATTCTGGCCGAGGAACTCGTTCCGGATGCGCTCGGCGATGCGCATGACCAGCCGGTCAGCGTCCTGCAGCCCCTCGATGCCGACGATCTCGGCGACCTCGCGGATCGACTCCTCCTGCTGCAGGAGGTGGTTGCAGCGCTGCCGGAGGTCCTCCCACTCGGGCGCGACCTCGCGGCAGAAATGCTCCGACAGCTCTTTCCCGTACAGGGAGTAACTCTGGAACCAGTTGATTGCCGGGAAATGCCTCCGGTGCGCCAGGGCCGTGTCGAGCATGAAGAACGCTCCGGTGGTCCTGAGGCACGCCTGGGTCACGGGCTCGGTGAAGTCGCCGCCCGGCGGTGAGACCGACAGGATCATGCTGAGCGAGCCGGTCTTGCCGCTCAGGGTCTCCACAACGCCTGCCCGCTCGATGAACGCCGAGAGGCGAGAGGCCAGGTAGGTCGGGTACCCCTCCTCGCCGGGCATTTCTTCGAGCGATGTCGATATCTCGCGGAGCGCCTCCGCCCAGCGGGAGAGACTGTCGGCGAGGAAGAGCACGTGGTACCCCATGTCGCGGTAGTACTCGGCCATGGTCACGGCCGTATAGATCGACGCCTCGCGCGCCGCGACGGGCATGTTCGAGGTGTTCACCACCAACACCGTGCGCTCCGTCAACCGGCGCTTGGTCCAGGGGTCCTCGAGCTCCTCGAATTCGGCGATAAGGTCCGCCATCTCGTTTCCGCGCTCGCCGCAGCCCACGTAGACCACGATGTCCACGTCGGCGAACTTGGCCACGGACTGCTCGAAGATGGTCTTGCCCGTGCCGAACCCGCCCGGGATGATTGCCGCGCCTCCCCGCGCCAGCGGAAAGAGGAAGTCGATGATCCGCTGTCCGGTGACCAGCGGGGTCTTGGGAGCGAACTTCTTCCGGTACGGCCGGGCCATGCGCACCGGCCATTCATGGCAGCCCGGGATCTCGAGACCGCCCTCCAGCTCGCCGAATGGTTCGTCCAGGCTGATGTCGCCCGATGCGACCCGGACGACCTTCCCCTTCTCGGCGCCGCAGATGATGTAATGCTTGAACGCCCCCTCCTGCACTTCGCCGATGATCTTTCCAAAGGACAGCTCGTCTCCCGGTTTGATCGCCGGAGTAAAGTTCCACCGCTTCATGTAATCGAGTCCGTACATCTCCTTCCACACGCGGATGAAGGGACCCATCTCCTGCCTCATCCTCTCCAGGGGGCGCTGCAGGCCGTCGTACATGCTGCCCATCAGCCCCGGTCCCAGGCGGACCGTGAGCGGCATGCCGACGCCCTTCACCGGCTCGCCCACACCCAGGCCGCGGGTCTCCTCGTACACCTGGATGACCGCCCGGTCGCGCTCGAGCCGCACCACCTCGCCCGTGAGCAGGGCGTGGCCCACGAAGACGCGCTCATACAGCTTGAGCCCTTTGAGGTCGACGCTCACGGTGGGACCTGATATGCCGAGGATCTTGCCGTTACGCATGCTTTATCCTTTATCTGAACGAATGAGAATCATGATGTTGGAACCGCCAGGGCGCGAAGAGCGCGAGGACTTCAAGTTCTTCTGATACCAGTTCATCCGATCTTCCTCGCGTCCCTCGCGACTTCGCGGTAAATAGTTTCTTTTTCCTGTAAAAAAGTTTCACACGTTCAGCCGCACATGATACCCGATGGCCCGGCGGATGAGCCGCGCCGCGTAATCTTCCGCCTCCGCCGGCAACTTCTCCGGCGACGGGAGGACCAGCAGGATGCCTGACCACGCCTGCTCCATCTCCCGCAGGCGCTCCTCGACCTCGCCCCGCACGAGTCGCTCGTCGATGATGACCAGGCCGTTGTCCGGCTCCGCCATGACGCTCTCGAGCTCCTCGCCCGCCTCGGCCGGGTCTACAGCATGGTGTGTGATGCCGGCAAGGCTGAAGCCGTTTTCCGCGTCACGGGTCGTTATGAAGATGATCTTTTTCATACGGACCTTTCATCAACCACGGAAACACGGAGTCATGGAGAAAAGCAACGGCAATACAAGCAAAGCTACAACAATCAGAATTTTTCTAGGTGCCCTGTTTTGGAGCCTCAAGTATTTTAATTCCTGTTTCAGCCTTCCTCATGTGTCGACCTGCCTCCGTGGTGAACATGTCTTCCTGTCTTACCGCACCAGCTCCGCTGCGACCTCTTCCCGTTCCAGGTCCTTCCCCGCCAGCAGCATGGTCAGGTTCATGACCTCCAGCGAGCAGCGCCAGAGATAGTCGAGGATGAGCGCCGCGTCCAACGGGTCCTTACCCTCTCCCTTCAGGAACTTCGTGATCCCCCGGTACAGGGCCACTTCCACCTGCGTCGGGTCCGGGGACGCGATGACCACGCCGGCCGCCTGCCGGATAAGCCCCGTTACCTCGAAGATGTCTTCCTTTTCCGCCAGGTCCGCCAGCCGCTGGACCGGGACCGTTCCGCCGGCGATGAACTGTCCGGTCTCCTTTGTCCCCGCTCTCAGGGACTTGTAGAGCGCCAGGATGTTCCGGCTGTCGATGATGCGGGAAAAGAACGCCCGCACGACCGGGTGGAGCGGCAGTTCCCGGACAAAGGACAGATACCGGTGCGTCAGGAGCTGTTCGACCTCCCGGAGCCCTTTTTCCTCATATGCCGCCGAAAGTCCGATGAACTTAGGCGACAGCGCCCCGAATAGCAGTTCCAGTTCGGCCAGCGCGTCGGTTATGGCGCCCGCCCGCAGGACGGACTTCACCTCATCGGACAGCAGGCTGACGCCGAGGACTTCGCCGGCCTTCTGCGCTTTTTCGCCCTCAAAGTACCGCAGGCAGATGAACACCGTGCGCAGCTCCGCATACAGGAAATAGGGTGCGAACATCTGCCGGGTTTCCTCATCCATCTGACCGTGGACCCAGCCGTGCTCCAGCAGGAGCGCCCGCCACATGCCCTCGGCCGTACGCTCACGGACGAACCCGTGGTATTGCGCCGACGCAAGATGATCGAGCGGGGACGCTTCATAGATCAGCGGCCGCCAGTCACTGATGAGCCGGGACCGCCTGCCGCGGATCCTGGACAGGAGGTATTCGACCGGGTAGCCTCGCGTCCGCTCCTGCTTCAGCAGATTTCGCGGGCCGGCGTCTCTCGGACGGTCCCGCCCTGTATGGCCCCGCGCAGTCCGGTTCATGTCCCCTGCCCCGTCACTTCCTTCATGATGTCGGGCAGCATCTCTTCCCATATGCGTTCGAGACGCTTCTCGAAGGTGTTGACGACCTGCACCCGGTTGCCGTCCGACGCCGCCTCCAGCCCGCCGATGATGCCCGGTTCGGCAAGGACCTCAGCTTCGGGGAACTGCTCGCGCGCGAGCGCCACATCCCCGGGATTCACCCGCACCGTCTTCCAGGTGAACTGCGGGAGCTCCCTCGCGAATCCCGTGAACACGTCCCGGTAGCCGACGTTCCTCAAGGTAGGCAGGGAGGCGCGGGCAGCGCTGTACAGCCGCTCTGCCAGGGCCCGCTCCGCGCGCAAACCGATCGCGCGCACGGTCCGGTTCGCCTCCGCCATCAGCGCCTCGGACTGCTTAGCAGCTTCGGCGGCATGCTTCCGGGCACGTTCCTCCTGCAGCGCCGAAATGCGGCGCGCCGCATCGGCGCGGACCCGCTCCGCCTCCTGCTCCGCTTCGGCGCGGATCGCCTTGAGCTTTTCGTCCCCTGCGGCGCGCAGCGATCCGATCAGTTCCTTGCAGCCCATGTTATTTCACCGTGAACAGGATCATGGTCGACACGACGAAGCCGAGGATCACCATCGTCTCCGGGATGGCCACCATGATGATGATGGTGCCGGTCAGCTCCGGCTTTTCCGCCAGGGTCCCCGCCCCGGCCGCGCCGATCTTGGACTGCGCCCATGCCGTGGCGACGGCGGGGATACCGATCGCCAGGGCAGCGCAAAAAGCTATCAATACTTTTTCGAGATTCATACACACCTCCTTTAGTAAAGTAAGAGATTAAGTAATCAAGTAATCAGTCATTCAGCTCTGGAGTTGCCATCAACTCAATTACGTCAAGACTCAATTATTGATCACTATTTTCTTAACGGATCGAACTTCCGCCCCCCGTGCTCAATGAACTTGCCGAAGAACTCCACGTAGTGCAGCCGGAGCGAGTGGATCGTCGGCGAGAAGACGCCGAGCACAATGTTCAGAATGTGAATAAGCCCGGCAACGACCACGCCCGTCACCACGTTGCCGGTCAGGCCTCCGAGCTCATTGGCCGTGAAGGCCAACAACACCGACGTGAGGCCGATGGCCGTGATGCGCACATAGGATATGATATTGCCAATGCTCTTCAGGAACTCCAGCGGCGCCAAGACGCCGCCGGCAAAGAACAGGAACGGCGTCAGGAACAGGATGAGGATAATGACGGGCCGGGTGAGCACTATGGGGGCCTTGCCAGTCAGCGAAGCCAGGATGGCGATTATGCAGATGATAAGGATGATGCTCAGGACCTTGAATAGCCCTTCCCGCTTGATGTGCCGCTGGAATGCGTTCACGGCGCCCAGTATGAGACCGAGGATGATGTGCGCAACGCCGATGGCCAGGGCAAAGATCAGCATGGGAACGATGGCCGTTCGTCGCTCGATGCAGATCGGCTGCAGATGGAAGAACCGTTCCGGGATATCGCCGAAGAATTCGCCGAACATGACACCGAAGAATATCGTATAGAGCGACGCGATGAATAGGATCGTTGCCCCGCTGTGCACCGCCACGTTCTTCCGAAACCGATTCCTCAGGAACAGGGCGAGCAGAACGAGGACAAGACCATACCCCGCGTCGCCGAGGATGATGCCGAAGAAAATGGGGAAAAAGATGCCTATGAACGGCGTGGGATCGTAGGAGGTGTACGCAGGCAGCGGCAAAAGGCTCGTCAGGATCTCAAAGGGGCGGAAGTATTGCGGATTCTTCAGCACAATGGGGACCCGCTCCATATCCTCCTCGCGCATCTCCCGTTCCTCAACGACGACCTTGGGGCCGAATCCTGCGTCCAGGTTCTTCCGGAGCCGCTCCAGGTCCCGCGACGGCATCCAGCCATTGATGAAGAAGCACATGCGCGTCTCGTAGGCCGACGCCTCGGTCTTGAGCAGCGCCAGCCGGTCGTCGATCCATGACCGGACGCTCCGGTAGAGCGGCGTCCACCGCCGGGCGAACTTGAGAAGNNTCCTCGCGGATCCGCTCGATCTGCGAAGAGACCTGTGTCATCCGCTCCTTCACGTAGGACACCTTCTCCGGAAAGGTCAGCGAACCGAAGGAGGCCGGGAACGTCAGCTCGGGCACATGTTCGTCGGAAAGGGTCTTTCTCACCCGGTCCGCGATGGTCTTCTCGACCGTGATCAGGCCCACCAGGCTGCCGTCGGCGGCGGTGTCCGTCTGAAGCTCGTACTTCCAGTCCGTGAT
>JAFNGD010000171.1 GCA_017885365.1 Nitrospirota bacterium | reverse complement strand
TTCTTACCTTCTTACGTTCTTACCTATCTCGCTTCCGGTATGATCATAGCCCCAGGTACGCAGCCTTGACATGCGGATCGTTTAAAAGGTCCTTGCCCGCGCCCTGCATCGAAACTCGTCCATGCTCGAGGACGTAGGCCCGGTCGGCGATGGCCAGGGTCTGCTTCACGTTCTGCTCCACGATCAGGACCGTGGTACCCTCCTGCCGTATCTTTTTGATCACGTCGAAGATTTCGCGCACCAGGATGGGCGCCAGGCCCAGCGACGGTTCGTCGAACATCAGGAGCTTCGGGAGCGACATGAGCCCCCGGCCGATGGCGACCATCTGCTGCTCGCCGCCGGAGAGCGTACCGGCAAGCTGCTTCTGCCGCTCCCGGAGCCGGGGAAAGAGAGAGAATACCATCTCTTTCGTCTGTTCCCGCTTCTGCTTTGCCTCGCCGCGGAGCGATCCCATATCCAGGTTCTCCTCGACGGTCATTTCCACGAAGAGCCGCCGCGCCTCGGGGCAGAGTGCCATGCCGCGGTCGATTCGGTGAAAGGCTTCGACCGATGCGAGGTCCTCGCCGTTGAACGAGACCGAGCCTTTCCGCGGCTTCAGCAGGCCTGAGACGGTCTTCAGGGTAGTGGATTTTCCGGCGCCGTTCGCGCCGATGAGCGCGACCACCTCTCCCTGCTTCACGTCGAAGGAGATGTCCCAGATCACCTGGATGTCGCCGTAGAAGACGTCTATGTTCCGGACCTCAAGCACTCTGCGCCTCTCCCAAATATGCCTCGATGACCTGCGGATTCCTGCCGATCTCGGCGGGCGTACCCTCGGCGAGCTTCTCGCCGTAGCTCAGGACCACAATGCGGTCCGAAATGGACATGATCACCTTCATGTGGTGCTCGATGATCATGATGGTGATGCCCTTCTCTTTGATCCTGCGGATGATGCCGATGGACTCGTCCAGCTCGGACGGGTTCAGGCCGGCGAAGGACTCGTCCAGGAGCAGCAGCTCGGGCTGTGTGGCGAGGGCGCGGGCGATCTCGAGACGCTTGCGTTTGCCGAGGGGGAGTCCCTTGGAGATCACCGCGCGGTCCTCGAGAAGGCCGGTAAAACGGAGCGTGTCCTCGGCGATCGCATCGGCCTCTTTACGGTCCTTTGCGCGAAGAAAAGCCGAGGCGACGACATTGTCCAGCACGCTCATCCGCTGGAGCGGNNGATCTGGTGGGGTTTCAGGCCGGAGATGCGGCTGCCCCGGAAGAGGACCTCGCCGCGCGACGGGGCGTAGAAGCCGTTCACCACGTTGAAGAGCGTCGTCTTGCCGGCGCCGTTCGGGCCGATGAGGCCCACGATCTCGCCCTTGTTGACCTCGAAAGAAACGTCTTTCACTGCGGCGAGCCCGCCGAAGAAGCGCGAGACCTTTTTGACCTCGAGGAGGCTCATGGTTTAGCTCCCCTCGCCCCGAAGAGCTTCCTGATCTTGGCGAAATCCCCCACGATGCCGTTGGGCAGGAAGATGATGATGACGATCAGCAGGATGCCGAAGAAGGTGTGGTGAGCTGTGCCGAGCTTGGGGATGGAGCGGATCATCTCGGCCAGGAGCACCATGATGATCGCGCCTACGATCGGACCCCAGAAGGTTGCCACGCCGCCGACCATGACGACCATGATGGTGATGATCGAGATGTCATGGAGCGCGAAGACGACCTTGGGGTCGATGTAGCCCATGTAGTTCATATAAAAAACTCCGGCAAAGCCGGTGATCACGGCGCTCAGGATGAGCGCGATGGTCTTATACTTCGTGGTGTTGATGCCGAGGGACTCGGCAGCGTCCTGGTCCTCGCGGATGGCGACGAAGTAGTAGCCGAGCTTCGACTCGATGACCTTCCGGACCAGGTAATAGGTCGCCGCCGCAACGATCAGGATGATATAGAAGTACCAGGTCTTGTCGATCCAGGTGCGCTCCCGCAGCATGATGCCCAGGTCGCCGCCGGTGACGCCGACGAGGTTCTCGGCCACGATCCGGAAGATCACGCCCATGGCCAGCGTTGCGAGCGCGAAGTAGGGGCCGCGGAGCCGCAGGCAGATGTAGCCAATGCCCAGGGCGCAGAGGGCGACGACGAACACGCTTGCCGGGAAGCCCCACCAGCCCGAGAGCCCAAGCTTGCTGTACAGCATGCCGGACGTGTAGGCACCGACGCCGAAGAAGGCCGCGTGGCCGAAGGAGACCTGGCCGCAATAGCCCGAGAGGAGGTTCCATGCCATGCCGATGACGGACCACATGATCACAAGGATCAGGATGTGCATCACGTAAGAGCTCAGGCCCAGGAGCGGCAGCAGCGCGAGAAGGCCGAGGATTATGTAGGTAATATATCGTTTCATAATGCGGATTGCGGATTGCGGATTGCGGAATAGAATAATGAAATTCCGATTAAGTCGAATTCAATAGTTTGCATCCGTGTCCATCCGTGGCGGCATTTGCCGACCATATTTATTTCCCCAGCTTCCTGCTCCTGAGCAGCGACGCCACGCCGCCGGGGATGAAGATGAGCGCGGC
>JAFNGD010000170.1 GCA_017885365.1 Nitrospirota bacterium | reverse complement strand
AACGCGGCGGAGACCCGGATCGTCATGACCATGAACGCCCGGGAACTGCTGCACTTCTTCCGCGTCCGCTGCTGCAACCGGGCGCAGTGGGAGATCCGGGAGATGGCGGAGCGGATGCTCGGCCTGGTCAAAGGCATCGCGCCGACGATCTTCGGCAAGTCGGGCCCCGGCTGTCTCTACGCGGCCTGCCCCGAGGGCAAGATGACCTGCGGGAAGATCGAGGAAGTGCGAAAGAAGTACGACGTCAAGAAATAAGATCAGTTACCGCAGAGGACGCAGAGTACGCGGAGAAGGGTCCTCGGTTAGCTAATCGCTTTTCTCAGCGCTCTCTGCGATCTCCGCGGTGAGAAGGTTTTGAGGTAGTAATGGGTTTTTCCATCGCAGTAGCAGGCAAGGGCGGCACGGGCAAGACCAGCCTCTGCGGCCTGACCATACGATATCTGACCGAGAGGAAACGCGGGGCCGTGCTCGCCGTCGATGCCGACGCGAACGCGAACCTGAATGACGTGCTCGGCGTGAAGGTCCATGCCACGGTCGGAGCGCTGCGTGAGACCTCGCTTGAAGCGGTGAAGTCGACCGCTCCGCGGCCGGGCGGCATGAGCATGGAGCAGCTGTTCGACTACCAGATCCAGCAGGCGCTCATCGAGGCAAAGGGCTTCGACCTCCTGGTGATGGGCAGGCCCGAAGGCGCAGGCTGTTACTGCGCGGCGAACAACATCATCCGCAAGTACATGGACAAGCTGGCGGACAACTATCCGTACACGGTCATGGACAACGAGGCCGGCCTCGAGCACCTTTCACGCAGGACCACGCAGGATACGGACCTGCTGCTCATCATCAGCGATTCCTCCGTGCGGGGCGTGATGACGGCAGGCCGCATCGGCGAACTGGTGGAGGAGTTGAAGCTGAATGTGAAGCGCTCGGTGCTGATCGTGAACCGGGTGCAGGACGGCACGAGCGAGGACCCCTCACTATTGCACGCGATCGGACAGCAGGGTGTCGAGTTCGCCGGCTTCATTCCCGCAGACGAACTGATCTTTGAATATGACCTGAACGGCAAGCCGCTGGTGAAGCTGCCGGCGGACTCGAAGGCGCTCACGAGCTATTTCACGATCCTGGACAAGTTGATCCCGTAGCAAGTCATCGCGAGATATCAGGCGTAGGACGTACGACGGGCAACAAACAGGCGATTCACGATGGTGTTGATGCCCTCAAGTTTTACGTTTCACGTCTCACAAAAGAGCTTTTCATGAAGACCGTTGCCATCATCGGCGCGGGCCGGGTGGGAGGGGCCATTGGACGGCTGCTTGCCAGGGCCGGTTACACCGTGACCGCCGTGGCAGCGCGGAACCGGGCAACGGCGGATAGAGCGCGGGCGTTCATCGGCAGCGGTGAACCACTGACCGATGCGGTGAAGGCAGCGTCTTTAGCGGACATCATCTTCATCACCACGCCGGACGGCGCGATCAAAAGCACCTGCGAGGCCATCGCCGCAGACGGCGGGTTCCGGTCCGGTATGCTTGTTGTGCACGCATCGGGCGCTCAGACCCTTGATCTCCTGCATTCGGCAAGGGCTGCAGGCGCGTATTGTGCAGTCCTGCACCCGCTCCAGTCGGTCCCCAGCATGGAGCTGGGGGTGACGAACATCCCCGGTTCCTATTTCCGGGTCGAAGCGGATCCAGAGGCCCTGGCAACCGCACGGGAGCTCGTGAAGGCCATGGGCGGCATTGAGCTGACGATGCCGAAATGGACATCGGACAAGGAGTCGGCAGCGTTGTATCATGCAGGCGCGGTCGCTGCTTCGAATTATTTTGTGGCTCTTGTGGACCTGAGCCTCCGGTTCTACGAGGCGCTGGGCGCGGACCGGAAGGAAGCGCTGAAGGCGGTGCTGCCACTCATCAAGGGCACGCTCGCGAACATCGAGTCCGCCGGCGTACCGGAGGCGCTGACGGGCCCGATCATGCGGGGAGACGTTCAGACCCTGCGCGGCCACCTCGATGCCATACGGGTCCGTACACCGGAGCTTGCGGGTCTGTATAAAGAGCTGGCGCGGCACACGGTGACCGTGGCCCGGGACAAAGGCAGCCTCGGCCCGGAGGCCGCCGCGGAAATGCTGGAACTGCTGCAATAACTGGAATCCAGAATACCATAACGGTGTGCTGTACATGCCGATTCGAAAGGAGACATTCAGAGAATGATAGTCATCGGAGAGAAGATCAGTGTAATGGCAAAGAAGGTGCGCGAGGCGCTCATGAAACGCGACGCCAAACCAATCCAGGAGCTTGCCGTGGCACAGGCCAACGCGGGCGCGCATTATATCGACGTATCCATCGGCCCCGCCGAGGACGACGGTCCGCAGCTCATGGACTGGGCCGTGAAGGTCGTGCACGAAGTGGTGCAGAAGCCTATCTGCCTCGACACGACGAATGTGAAGGCCATGGAAGCGGGCATCAAGGCGCACAACAACGCCTGGGGCCTGCCGATCGTCAACTCCACTTCCAACGAGCCTGAGCGGTTCCCCATGCTCGAGCTGGCCGGCAAGTACGGCACAAAGGTCGTTGCGCTCACGCTGGGCAAGGGCGGCCTACCGGCCGACGCCGAGGACCGCTGCGTCATCGCGTCGGAGATCATGGCGCGCGGCATGGAGTTCGGCGTTCCCATGGAAAACATCCTGCTGGACCCGCTGATCCTCCAGATCGCGACCATGCAGAACCAGGCCATCCAGTCGGCCCGGGCGATCAAGATGTTCAAGGACCTGAACGATCCGCCCATGAGCACCGTCGTCGGTCTCTCGAACATCTCCAACGGAGCGCCGAAGCTTGTGCGCCACATCATCAACCGGAACTACATGACCATGCTTCTCATGGAAGGACTGACGCACGCCATCATCGACCCCCTTGACAAGGACATGATGGACACGGTGAAGACCGTCGAGATGATCATGGGCAAGACCATGTACGCCCATTCGTACCTCGAGATGTAACGGTGACCGGGACAACCGGCCTGCACGCCGTGAGTTTTCAAGAAGCAAAAAACTGCAGATTTAGCGACCCATAGGCAGTGTTACAATTTGTGATGTTTTTTATTGTCCTTGACCGGCAAATCTGATAATATGTGCAATATTTTTTTAAGGAGGCTTTCATCATGGCACTGGTGATACCGAAAGAGTCTTACAGCGGTAAAATATATAGCGTACAGCTCGGGACCGGAGCAAAGGCCGTGACCATCGGCGGTGCGAGCGCGCTTCCTTTTCTGGCGTTCGAGGGCACGTTCCCGAACAAGCCGGCCGTGGCGCTCGAGGTGACGGACATCGCCCCCGATGACTGGCCCGAGACCGTGAAAAAGGCCGTCGCCGGCTCTGCATCGAACCCGGTGCAGTGGGCGAAGTTCTGTCAGCAGCAGGGCGCCGACGTGGTCGCGCTCAGGCTCATCGGGACCCATCCCGATCAGAAGAACAAGAGCGCCGAGGAAGGGGCCAAGATCGCGGCGGAGGTCGCAGCAGCCATCGACATCCCGCTCATCATCCTCGGCAGCGGTCACGTGGAAAAGGACACCCAGGTGCTCCAGGCAGCNNGCGGCGGCCATGGCCAACGACCACAAGCTCATCGCCATGAGCCAACTCGATGTGAACCTGGCCAAGCAGCTGAACATCCTGCTCACCCAGATGGGCTTCGACAAGGAGCGCATCATCATGGATCCCATGTCGTCGGCGTTGGGCTACGGCCTCGAATATACCTACAGCGTCATGGAACGGATCCGCCAGGCGGCGCTGCTCCAGAACGATCCCATGATGCAGACCCCGGTGGTGTGCGACATCGGCGCGAACGTCTGGAAGGTGAAGGAAACCATGGCGCCTGATGCCGAAGTTCCCGAGTGGGGAAGCCTGGAGGACCGGGCCCTCGCCTGGGAGGCGGTCACCGCCTCGGCCATGATCACGGCGGGCGCGGACATGCTGATCATGCGGCACCCCGGCGCGGCTGCCAAGGCCAAGGAGTTCATCGCCGAACTGATGGGGTAAAAACACGAAGTTAAGAAGGTGGGACGGTAGGCAACGCGGTCGTTGTCATTTCTTCCCAACCTCTCAAGCTCCCAACCTCCGATGTGACTGAAAGGAGTTCAGAAATGGCACTTTCCGGTGTTGAGATATTCAAGCATCTTCCGAAGACCAACTGCAAGAAGTGCGGCCACCCGACCTGCCTCGCCTTCGCCATGAAGCTTGCCGCAAAGCAGGCGAGCCTCGATGCCTGCCCCGACGCGTCAGAGGATGCAAAGAAGATCCTCGGCGAGTCCGCGGCCCCGCCGATCCGGGGCATAACCCTCGGCCAGGGAGACAAGGCCGTGAAGGTTGGCGAAGAGATCTGCCTCTTCCGCCACGATAAAAAGTTCTTCAACCCGAACGTCTTCGCCGTTGCGATCAAGGCCTCCGAGGCCGGCGACGCTGCCGCCAAGAAGATCGAGGCGGTCAAGACCTC
>JAFNGD010000169.1 GCA_017885365.1 Nitrospirota bacterium | reverse complement strand
CACTTCAGGGCAATCGTGATCTCCAAAGCAGATCGAAGATCTATGACGCTATGGCCGAATATAATGCTGCCTCATTTGCTCCGTTCGGCATAAGGGCCAATAGGAGTCAGACGAACTCTCACGATACGTACCCCCTATTGACTTTGCCGCCAAGCGCTTTGAATGACGTTCAGGACCTATGCGATGCTCATGCAAATTTCGGTTATTCTTTTACACGAAATCTCTCATCATCTGCAGAACTGAGGGAGGAGTTGAGGAGGATTCAGCGGATTTCTGCGCAAAGCCATCAGGGTTCTGTATCCCTGCAGTATCGTATTCGCGCGGTTCTTTTTCCGTTGGATTATACATAGCGTGAGGAATGCCCTGAAAAGAGCGATAATACACGGGCGTCGTCCTTCTTTGCTAGATCGTCTCGTCCATTCTAACCTGTTACGCCAAGAGCAAAATTAGATCGCGGGCATTTTCGCAGTTGTTCTCAAGTTGATCGCGCAGAACGTAACTGCTCACCCGGTTCCTTCCGCTCCTCTTCGGCTCATACAACGCTCCATACGCCTATTCAGCAGTTTCTCCGGCCGTAGGTTCTCGCTTCCGTTCACTGCCGCCAACCCCCGGCCGCGGATCGAGGTCGTCACCGGGTGCTTTTCCTTGTTCGGAATGCATGCTGTTTCATCGTGCTCCTTATCCGGTCAATGCTATGCACGCGTATCGAATTTCCGTCCAGGGAACGATTTCCTAGAATTCCTGTTCCCGTGCTGAATATGAAAATTACAGAGTTGACCTGGATACAGTATACTATGGCTGATTTATCACAAGACGCCGTCGATCGGGAAACTGTTCCCTAGGAAGGGGCAGGGGATAGTCAGATGGTCTTGGGAAAACGGATCGTTATCGTGATGCCGGCGTACAACGCAGAAAAAACGCTGCGGCAGATGTACAGCGAACTACCCCACGAATATGTTGAAGACGTGGTGCTTGTCGATGATGCATCCAGCGACCGGACTGCCCGCGTGGCTGCCAAACTGGGCCTCCGGACGATCATTCATGCGGAGAACAAGGGGTATGGGGCGAACCAGAAGACCTGCTACTGCGAAGCGCTCCGCCGCGGAGCGGACATCGTGGTGATGGTCCATCCTGACTACCAGTACTCGCCGAAGCTGGTCACGGCCATGGCGTCCATGATCATCTCGGGACACTTCAACGTGGTGCTGGGGTCGCGCCTCCTGGGCGGCGGGGCGCTCACGGGGGATGCCGCTCTACATGTATGTCGCCAACCGTTTCCTGACGTTCTTTGAGAACCTTTTCCTCGGCGTCAAGCTCTCGGAATACCACACCGGCTATCGGGTCTTCACCCGCGAGGTCCTCGAGACGCTGCCGCTGGGAGAGAACTCCGACGATTTCGTGTTCGACAATGAGATGCTGGCCCAGGCCGTGTATTTCGGGTTCCGGATCGGCGGGATCAGCTGCCCGGCGAAGTACTTTGCCGAGACATCGTCCATCAACTTTGCCCGCAGCACGAAGTACGGCTTCGGCGTCCTGGGGACGACGTTGACGTTCGTCCTTCAGAAAAGGGGATTGATTCACGCGGCGATGTTCAGCAGCACAGGAAGGAAGATCACGGGCCCGGACGCCGCGTGACGCAACGGGGAAGGTCTCAGGATGCATCCGGCGGAGGGGGGGTGACGCGGTTCCTTCCGCCTTTCTTCGACCGATAGAGCGCGTCGTCCGCCTGTTTGAGAAGCTCCTCGGGGCGCAGGTCATCGGCCCCGCTCATTCCCGCCACACCGAGGCTGATGGTCACGGAGGTCTCCGGGAACCTGCTCTTGATGCTGAAGGAATACCGCTCAACCACCCGCCGGATCCTCTCCGCCACATTCAGAGCAACGGCGAACTCCAGCTCCGTCAGAAGGACGGTGAACTCTTCGCCGCCGTACCGGAAGCACATGTCCATGGTCGTATACCGGCACTGGCCCTTGAGGACGGCGGCCAGCTCCTTGAGGACGGCGTCGCCCGCCTGGTGACCGTAATTGTCGTTGAACTGCTTGAAATGATCGATGTCCAGCATGATGAGCGAGAGCGGCTTGCCGGTCCTGCTCCGGCGGCTGACCTCCTGCGCCAGCCGCTCCTTGAACACCCGGTGGTTGTAGAGGCCCGTCAGGCCGTCAAGCTGGGCGAGTTCCTCGGTCTTGGTGAAGAGGCGCGACTTCTCGATGCCCGCGGAGATCTGGTGGGAGGTCAGGGCGAGGAAATCCATGTCCTCGACCGTGAGGCCGTACTTTGCCGGGCTGTCGATGCCGATGACCCCGATGGCGGCGTGCCGGGATTTCAGGGCGATGCCGATATACGCGCCCTCACGCTTCTCTTCTCCGGGGATGTGGACGAAATCGTTGAAGGTCTCATAGAAGAGAGAGAGGTCATGAATGTGCGAGTGCTCGCCGAACTCGACGATCCTCCCCGGCAGCCCCTCGCCGATGCCGATGGACACGGTGCCCTCGATCGGCAGGCCTTTTGCGTAGCGGAGGACCAGCTTCTCCTGGAGCTCATCGGCCAGGTAGACGGTGACGCGGTCGAAGCTGATGGATTTTCGGATGTAGCCGATGATATCGGGGATCATTGCCTGGAGGTCGTTGGTGGCGGCGATGATCTTGGAGATGTTATAGAACGTGTAGGCCTGGTTGTTCGATTTTTCGAGCATGCTCCCCAGGCTGTCGTACTGGTTCCGCTGCTCCCCGAGCTCCTGTTCGAGCTGGCGTATGCGCGCCTTCAGTTCTTCTGACATGAAGTTCCCTTATTTGCCGCGCCGGCTGCGATGGAGACCGTGCGGCCGTGGAGCCCGCAGAGCGAAAGAGCGGGAACAGGGGTTTGCTGCAGGAACCTTACCCGGACATGGCTCATATCGTGTCGATCTTCCCCAGAACGCTCTTTGGCGGTTCCCGCTCTCCTCACTATCTATGCCTGTTACGGGACCTTCTTCGGCGGCACCGTGGAGATGGGGATGGACTTTGGTTGAGGAGCCGGGCTTCCTGCGGTAGCGGTCGGCGTTGACTTGGCCGCAGGCGCGGGCTTCGTCTCCTGCTTCGGCGCGGGCGCCTCCGGTGCCGCAAACGCGGGTGCCGAGATGACGATGACCGTCTTCTTCTCCATGATCTTGAAGCCGCGCTCAGGCAGCTTGGCCGGGTAGGATGCTGCAATGAGCGCCTCGGCCGGGACGCCGTTCTTCTCCAGATACTTCACGAGTTCCGCCGAGCGTGCCGAGGCCAGGGCCCGTGCGTCCTTCGCCGGAACCCGCTTTCGGCCTTTCCCTTGCGCCGGCGCGGGCTGCGTCATGTTTCCGACGAGGATCTCCTTGTCCTTGAGCTCCTTGAGCAGCGCGGCAAGGTTGTCCAGGGACGGTTTGCTGTCCCGTGCAAAGGTGACCGAGAGGGGCGTGTAGAGGACCGATTCGGCGATATTGACGACGACGCGGCTGCCCGCGACCACCACTTCGGCCGTGCCGCCGGCAATCTCCTTATTCAGGCCGATTCTCAGCTTTTCCGCTGTTGGCCCGGTCCAGCCTGTTTCCTGCCTTTCCCGGTCAGCGTACTTTTTCAGTTCTTTGCGGGCCTTCTCAAATTCCGGCTGGCCAGCCTTGAGCTTCTCATAATCGACGGCCATGCGCTTGTACTCGTACAGATAGAAATAGGCCCCGCCGCCAAGGGTGACGACGAGCAGGCCGATCAGGATGTACGTTACGATCTTCATGGTGCCTCCTTACCGATAACGAGAGAATGATTGACGTCGGATGTCCGGCAGTCCGAAGGTTACGTAAGCGCGTTCACCGCTGCTTCGATGCGGTCCAGGCCTTTCGTGATGTTCTCCAGAGACGTGGCGTAGGACAGCCGGATATAGGCGTCAGCGCCGAAGGAGTCTCCCGACACGAGCGCCACCTTCGCTGATTCCAGCAGGTATGCGGCGAGGTCCGCCGAGCTCTTGATCGTCTTTCCGGCCGCAGACCTTCCGTACAGCTTTGCAACATTGGGGAAGGCATAGAACGCGCCGACGGGCATGAGGCAGGATACGCCCTTCATCTTGTTCAGCCGCCCGACCATGTACTTCCTGCGCTTGTCGAACTCGGCGTTCATTACGGGAATGAAGTCCTGCGGTCCGCGGAGCGCCTCGAGCGCAGCTTTCTGCGAGATGGACGCAGGGTTCGACGTGCTCTGGCTCTGGATGTTGGACATGGCCGTGATGACGTCCTTGGGACCGGCCGCGAAACCGATGCGCCAGCCGGTCATGGCATGGGACTTGGACACGCCGTTCACCACGATGGTGAGGTCCTTGATCTCCGGGCCGAGGGACGCGATGCTGTAATGTTTGAATCCGTCATAGACGAGCTTCTCATAGATCTCGTCGGAGATCACATAGATCTTGTGCTTCACGGCCACGGCCGCGATCTCTTCCAGGGTCTTTTTGTCGTAGGCCAGGCCGGTCGGGTTCGAAGGGCTGTTCACAACGATGGCCTTGGTCTTCTTCGTGACGGCCTTCTCCAACTTCGCCGCCGATATCCGGAACCCTTCCTGCTCCGTGGTCTCGACAATGACCGGCGTCGCGTCATTGAGCAGGACCTGGTCCGGATAGGATACCCAGTAGGGCGCGGGGATGATCACTTCGTCGCCGGGATCGAAGAGCGCTTCGGCGATGTTATAGAGACTGTGCTTGGCGCCGCAAGAGATGAGCACCTGGGACTTCTCATAGACGAGCCCGTTGTCCTTCTTGAACTTCTCGACGACCGCTTCCTTGAGCTCGTCGGTACCGCCGGCCGGCGTGTACTTGGTGAACCCCGACTGGATCGCCTTGATGCCGGCCTGCTTCACGTTCTCGGGGGTGTCGAAGTCCGGTTCGCCGACGCCGAAATCCACGACATCGATGCCCTGCGCCTTCATGGCCTTGGCCTTCGCGGCCATGGCCAGAGTGGGTGACGGCTTGATCGCCTGTGCCCGTTTTGCAATTCCGATCGCCATTGTGGCAAGACCCTTTCTTACTACGGAATAGTTTGAAATTTCTCCGTTTTTATCATAGCGGGGCGTCAAAGTCAAATGGTTTCTCAACGCCCGGCATGGCGCTATCGCTGATCTCCTAGTTGCTGAAGAATGCTCATGATGGAGCATAGGCCCGCGATGCATACCTCGGTATTTCTTGGCTCACCCGGAGCAAGTTGTCAGGCTGTGCCCTTGCAAATTCGCGTCGAATCGGTTAAAGTCCCCTGCATGACCGAACCGCCCCTCCCATCCCCGCCCGGCTGGCGCCGGGGCCTCACGCGGAATGAGGTCGTCCTGGGCTTTGTCAGCCTCCTGAACGATGCGGCCTCCGAGATGATCTATCCGCTGCTCCCCGTGTTCCTCACCTCGGTGCTTGGCGCGGGGCCGGCGGCCCTGGGCGTGATCGAGGGCATCGCCGAGTCCACGGCATCGTTCCTGAAGCTCTTCTCCGGCTACCTCTCCGACCGGGTGAGACGCCGCAAGGGCTGGGTGGTGGCCGGGTACACGATCTCCAACATCATCCGGCCGCTCATCGCCCTTGCCGGGTCGTGGGTGCAGGTGCTGGCGCTCCGCTTCTCTGACCGCGTGGGCAAGGGGCTCAGGACCTCGCCGCGCGATGCCATGATCGCAGATTCCACGCCGCCCGAGTTTCGCGGCACGGCCTATGGATTCCACCGTGCCATGGACCATGGCGGCGCCATTATCGGGCCGCTCCTTGCCACAGGGCTGCTTCTCGTGTTTCACGACCGCATTGCCACGGTCTTCCTGCTGTCGTTCATCCCCGGTACCCTGGCGGTCCTCCTCCTGCTCGCGGGATTGAGAGAGCGGGAGGTCGTCGTGCACACGGGGGGAAGCGGGTTCAACGTGCGGTCGGCCTGGGCTGAGATGCCGGCTGATTTCCGGAAGTATTTGGCAATCATCCTGGTCTTCACCCTGGGGAACTCCACGGACGCGTTCCTGCTCCTGCGCGCCCAGGCCCTCGGAGTGCCGATCACGCTCCTGCCGGCCATCTGGGTGGTGCTCCATGTGGTCAAGATGGCGGTCTCGGTACCCGGCGGCATGATGTCGGACCGGCTGGGCCGCAAGAAGGTCATCGTTGCCGGGTGGATGGTATACGCTTTGGTGTACGGCGGGTTTGCCTTCGCTGATCAAAACTGGCATGCCTGGGCGCTCTTCGCGGTCTACGGCATCTATTTCGGCCTGACCGAGGGCGTGGAAAAGGCGCTGGTCGCCGATCTCGCGCCGGCCCATCTCCGGGGCTCGGCCTTCGGCCTATACCATCTGGCAGTCGGTTTGGGCGCGCTTCCGGCGTCGCTGCTGTTCGGCCTCGTATGGGAACGGTTCGGTGCTGCTTCTGCATTCGGTATGGGCGCCGGCCTCGCGCTTCTGTCAAGCGTGATGCTGGCGGCCTTGAGCGTAAAACAACCACAGAACAACGTATAACGGGGAAGAAACTCCGGAAAGGAAGGATCATGGCAGTCTATACCATCGCGATCACCGGTGCCAGTGGGGCACCCTACGGCATGCGGGTCCTCGAGACCCTCATCAAGGGCGGGCACACTGTCTACCTCACCATCTCGGGTGATGGCCTGCACATTCTGAACGACGAGACGGGGTTGATGCTGAAAGGATCGGAGACGGACATCCAGTTCGCCCTGGAGAAACACCTGGCGGCGAAGGAGGGGCAGCTGCGGTACTTCGACGAGGACAACATGTATGCGCCCATCGCCAGCGGCTCGGCTCGGGTGGACGGGATGGTGGTGATCCCGTGCTCCATGAAGGCCTTGTCGTCCATCGCGAACGGCTTTGCTTCAAACCTCATCGAACGAGCCGCGGACGTGACCATCAAGGAGAAGCGAAAGCTTATCATCGTGCCGCGGGAAACGCCGCTCTCCACGATCCATCTCCGGAACCTGCTTGCCCTGTCCGAGACCGGCTGCCACATCATCCCGGCCATGCCGGCGTTCTATCACCATCCCAAGAAACTGCAGGACATGATCGATTTCATCGCCGGAAGGGTGTTGGACGCGCTGGGTGTGGAGAACGACCTGTCGCCGAGGTGGGGGGTGTAAAGGCGGTTAAATGTGCAAGGTTGAACGTTCAAGGGTAGTGGAGGGATACTGACTGATCGAGGTGCCTGGCTTCACACCTTGCACTTTGAACGTTAGACCATGAACCTTGAACCTTGAACCGATGTTCTTACGCGCTATGCTCCGTGCCGCCGCCTTCCTCGAGGTTCTTCATCCAGTTATCGAGCGTTGACTGGTCCTGCTTGGCAAGGACCTCATCCTGGACGAAGATGGGCGCCCCGACCCGGATCGCGATGCCGATGGCGTCGCTGGGGCGGGAATCGATGTGGAACTCCTTGTTGTTGTGAAGGAGATAGAGGGAAGCATAGAACGTGTTGTCGATGAGGTCGCTCACCACCACGCGGGCGATCTCGATCTCGAGCCGGTCGAAGATGCTGGTGATCAGGTCATGGGTGAGCGGCCGGCCGGCCTTCATATTGCTCATGGCCAGGGCTATGGAGTTCCCTTCCGCCGCTCCGATCCAGATGGGCAGGAGCTTCTTGCCCGTCTCGTCCTTCAGGACGACGATATAGCTGCTGTTCTTGCTGTCGAACAGGACTGTGTTCACGTTCATTTGTATCCACATGTCCGCACCCACCTCAGCATAACCATACCACAGTACCCCGTCGTAGTAAAGCCCGTTCATCCGCCGGCGTTCCCGGAATAATACTTGACAGAAATGGTCAAGTTTGTTATCGTAAGATCATACGGGACGGTAAGGGTCCCGCATAGGATGCTTCCATGAAACTTTCGACAAAAGGAAAATACGGTGTACGCGCCCTGTTCGAGATAGCCTGCAACTACGGCAAGGGGCCGCTCGCGATCAGGGAGATCGCCGGACGGCAGCAGATATCGCTTTCCTATCTGGAGCAGATCCTCCACCGGCTCGGCAAGGCCGGCATCATCGAGGGCGTGCGCGGGCCCCACGGTGGTTATGAGCTGGCGAGAAAACCGGCAGACCTCACGATCGGCGATGTGGTGAGGGCGCTGGAAGGCCCGATCGCGCTTTCGCACTGCCTTGAGCCCGGTGTTGCCGGCGGCTGTTACCAGGCAGACGATTGTGTCGCCCGGATGGTCTGGAGCAGGGTGGGCGAAAAGATCGAAGAGGCGCTGGACAGCATCACCTTTGAGCAGCTTCTTCGCCAGTACCCCGGCAAGGACCGGGAGCATCCGGCCCCAAGGAAAAAGACCGCAGTGACCGGAAAGGGGGTCTGTTGACCATGAGAAAGGTCTACCTGGACCACGCGGCGACCACGCCTGCGCACCCCAAGGTTGTCGAGGCAATGATGCCCTACTTCACCGCGAAGTTCGGCAACCCCTCCAACCTGCACGACATGGGCCGCGAGGCCAAGAACGCCGTGGAGGATGCCCGGGCGAAGACCGCTGTGCTCATCGGCGCAAAGCCGGAAGAGGTGTTCTTCACCTCGAGCGGCACGGAGTCGAACAACTTTGCTGTCAAAGGGCTTGCACAGGCCAACAGCCAGAAGGGAAACCATATCATCGTTTCCCAGGTGGAGCATTTTTCCGTGCTCCATCCCGTGAAGACGCTTGAAAAGGCCGGTTTCAAGGTCACCGCAATCGCGCCGGACAAAGAGGGTCTCATCGATCCCGCCGATGTCGCGAAGGCCATAACAAAGGAAACGATACTGGTCTCGATCATGCACGCGAACAACGAGATCGGGACGCTCCAGCCGATCGAGGAGATCGGGAAGATCACGCGGGAACGGGGCGTCCTGTTCCACACCGACGCCGTGGCATCCGTGGGCTGGGTGCCCGTAGATGTGAAGGCCCTGGGGGTCGATGCTCTGTCGCTCTCCGGCCACCAGTTCTACGGTCCCAAGGGCGCGGCGGCGCTGTTCGTGAGCAAAGGAGTGCGGATCAAGCCGCAGATCGAGGGTGGTGTCCAGGAGGACGGCAGGCGGGGCGGCACCGAGAACGTCCCCGCCATCGTCGGATTGGGCAAGGCGTCGGAGATCGCCCAGGCCGAGATCGCCAACCGCGGCAGTTATCTGACGCCGTTGCGCGACAAGCTGCTCTCGGGGCTCCAGGGCAGGATATCCGATATGATCGTGAACGGTCATCCTACCCGCCGGCTGCCGCACAATGTCAACGTGTCCTTCCTGTTCGTCGAAGGGGAGTCCATGCTCCTGTTCCTGAACATGGAAGGCATCTATGTATCGAGCGGATCGGCCTGCACGTCGCGTTCCCTGAAATCATCGCATGTGCTCTCCTGCATCGGAACGGACGCAGCGGCCGCGAACGGCACGCTGCTCCTGACGATCGGCATGGGCACCAGCGCCGAGGACGTGGACTATGTCCTCGAGAAGCTTCCCCCCATTGTGCAGAGGCTGCGGGAGATGTCCCCGCTCTATGAGGACATGATCAAGAACAGGAAGAAGACCTGAGGAGGGACCTATGGAACAGTACAGCTCAAAAGTGATGGAGCACTTTGCACAGCCCCATAATGTCGGCGAGATCGAGAACGCCGACGGCGTGGGCACCGTCGGCAATCCGGTGTGCGGCGACGTGATGCGGCTCTATATCAAGGTGGACAACAACGTCATCACGGACGCGAAGTTCAAGACCTTCGGGTGTGGCGCTGCCATCGCGACCAGCAGCATGGTCACGGACCTGGTGAAGGGCAAGACGATCGACGAGGCGCTCAAGATCTCGAACGCCGCGGTCGCTGAGGCGCTCGGCGGCTTGCCGAAGGTGAAGATGCATTGCTCGGTTCTGGCCGAGGAGGCGCTGAAGTCCGCCCTGGACGACTACTATAAGAAGAAGGGCATGGCCTCTCCGGTGAAGATGCCGGCGGAAGCCGGCCACGAACACTCGATGGAGTAGCGGACGCCATGGACGTCAAGGATATCAAACCGGACCTGGTGCTGGACTGCGTAGGACTTTCCTGCCCCATGCCCATCTTCAAGACGGCCAACAAGATTCAGGAGATGCAGCCGGGACAGGTCCTCGAGGTCCAGTCAGACGACGACGGCATCGAGAAAGATATGCCGGCCTGGTGCACGATGACCGGCAACGAGTATCTTGGCCTGGTCAAGGCCGGCGGCGAATACCGGGTCTTCGTCAGGAAAAGGTAGCGTGCTTCGCAGGAGGGAGCTCGAAACAGTGCCCGGCAGCGTATACGCCGGGCTTCTTCCGTTTCTGGCATGGTAAGTTCGTGTCCAAGGGACGAGGCGCCAGTGCTGCCGCCTCTCGTGACGCTGAGGAACAGATGATGCATTCTGTGCCACAGGTCGATTCCCTGCTTGAGAAATCCCCTCCCTTCCGGTAGAATCCAGGAGCGAGCATTCCCCGCAGCTTGCTACGGGGTTAGCGAGCG
>JAFNGD010000168.1:2873-3135 GCA_017885365.1 Nitrospirota bacterium | reverse complement strand
GAAACACTGACAGCGGCCTCAACCGAGGAGAACGTGTCAGGATGATCGAGCTCCAGGATGCTTTGCGAAAAAAAGAGATCTGGGCCATCGGCGGCGGCAAGGGCGGGATCGGCAAAAGCCTGATCACCGGCAACATCGGCATCACCCTCGCCCGCATGAAGAAGAAGGTCCTTCTCGTGGACGCGGACCTGGGCGGGGCCAACCTCCATACCACCCTCGGCATCGGCGTGCCGGAGATGACGCTGTCGGACTTCCTGAACCG
>JAFNGD010000168.1:0-2848 GCA_017885365.1 Nitrospirota bacterium | reverse complement strand
GCCAACCCCAACTTCGCGCAGAAAACGCGGCTCCTCCGGCACCTCGAAACCCTGGACGCGGACTACATCCTGCTGGACCTCGGCGCAGGCACCTCGTTCAACATCCTGGACTTCTTCCTCTTCTCCGACCACGGCATCCTCGTCGTCCTGCCTGAGCCCACGGCCATCGAGAACGCCTATCGGTTCATCAAGAGCGCCTTCTACCGCAGGTTCAAGAAGGTCGTGGCCAACCAGAACATCAAGGACCTCATCGACGCGGCCATGGACCAGAAGAACGCCATGGGCATCCGGACGCCCTTCGATCTCATTGAACGCGTCAAGGGGATGGAGCGGGAGGTCGGCGAGATCCTGGAGATGGAGGTCCTCAAGTTCCGGCCCAAGCTGGTCGTGAACCAGGTGCGGACCAAGAACGACGTCCAGATCGGGTTTTCCATGAAGAGCGCGTGCCAGAAATATTTCGGCATCAACCTGGAATATCTGGGCTACGTGGAGTACGACGACTGCGTCTGGCAGTCCATCCGCAGCAAGCGTCCCCTCGTCATCGAATACCCCTACTCCCGGCCGGCGCGGTGCATCGAACGGATCGTGCACAACCTGCTCCGGAAGGAGCAATTGACGCTCAGCATGCTGTACTAGAAAACCGTATTGTCCTTCAAACGGCGACACCCCACCGCGAAGGCGCAAGGAACGCGAAGACGGCAACGGCTCTTTCGGTTCTGATGTTAGAAAACCTTCGCGACCTTCGCGTCCTGGCGATTCATCAGGTGCAGCTGTGTTGTTTATCGTGGGGGAGGAAGCTACCATGCTCAAAAAGATCGAGGACATGAATTACTACGAGCTCCTGGAAGTGAGCTACCGGGCGACGGCGCAGGAGATCCACAAGGCCTACGAGCGCGTCCGGAAGATCTACGACCCGAACTCCATCGCCCTCTACTCGCTCTTCTCGCCCGACGAGACCGAGAAGATCCGGCAGCGGGTCGAGGACGCCTACCGCACGCTGATCTACGACGAGAACCGGCGGGAGTATGACCGGACGCTGCACGACATTCCGCTCACCGTCGAGCCGCCGCAGCCCGAGCTGCGCTATCAGCCCCGTTCCTACATGTCGCCGTCACCGGCGCCGAGAATGGCGGAGCCGACAGCCCCCGCGCCGGAGCCCCGTGCCGCGGAGCCCCCGCAGGCGGCACCCGCGCCGCCGGCCATGCCGAACACGCTCCAGCCTGTTCCCGCGGACATCACCGAACTCACCGGCTCCGTCCTCAAGATGATGAGGGAGCAGCGCGGCCTCACCGCACGGAACGTGGCGGACGTCACCAAGTTGAACGGACGGTATGTCGAGGGCATCGAAGACGAGAACTTCAAGAAACTCCCCGCACGTCCCTATCTCCGCGGCTTCCTGGTCCTGTACGCCAAGGCCATCGGCTACGAGCCCGACCGCATTGTGAGCGATTACATGAAACGGTATGACGCGGTGATGGCGCCGCCGAAGAAGTGATCGATTAGGAGTCAGAAGCCAGCAGTCGCGAGAAAAGCGAAAAGGCAGCCGAATCGGCTGCCTTTTGTTATTAGTCCTATTATTTTCTTCACCGGAGATGACCATATCGCCAACCATGGCCTCAGTCACAGCTTTCATTCAAGTAATAATAAAACCGGCGGGCCGCCCCGCCGGTTCCGGATCGCCATGTTCGGCTCAGTATTTCAAAATTTTCATTTTGATATCGGTCTTGAGGTCGGCTTGCCCGCTGAAACTGGTTCCTCCAGGCACGCCGAGGGCGACATGACCCTGATACCTCGCGGCATCGGTGTTTGAGAACGAACATCTATTTGTCCCTGTCCCATCCGCCGCAGTCGTCCCCATCCACACGATCAGATTGCTCGTGCCGTCATATGCGAAGGTTGTACTGAGCGGGATCTCGATCCAATCGCCCTTCAGGATGGTGTTGAAAATGTTGAAGGCCGCACTATAGACCGTTGTCTGGCTGACGAGATCCGCCGGACCCGTCAGGGTATTCGCAGTGGTATGGCCGACGATCAGTTTGAAGGACGGATAGCTTCCCGCTATGGTATCGGCTGCGGCGCGGCACGCAATGGACGTGATGGTGCCCCCGGTGCCGAGCTCGGTGGCCCGGAACAAGCTGGCGACGCCGTCGGCCGCTCCCGCGCTGAAAAATCTGTCATCCGACGTAGTGCCGGTATTCACCACGCTCACCGGCCCGCCGCTAAAGCGGAACTTCATGTTCAGCAGCGAAGTACCTGTCCAAATATTTGCTACGTTCGAGCCTGTCGCACCGCCTAGCATCCGACCAGCTCCGACTGCCTCCGTGTATCTCATTACATTCAAAACTGCTCCTCTGGATACATCAATATCGACAATGAGGTTGTCCTGTCCGTTATAGGTGAACGTTCCCGGGAATGGGATCCAGATATACTCGCCCGCGGGAATTCCTGCGGGAATGGTGAATATGCCGCTGCTTACGATGGTCGATGGCGTACCAGCATTATAGTTCGCTGCGAATGACGCGGTGAGCGCAGAGAGGGTCGTATGTCCCAGCCTCAACGTGTAGGTATACGATCCCGTTGTCGTAGTCGCATTGGCCTGCAGAGCGATCCCCGTGATCGGCCCCGTGCCGTTGATCTCGCTTGCGAGATAGAGCATCTGGGTGCGGCGCAGCCTCCCAAAGGGAAGATTCGAGCTGTTTGCACCGCCATACTCGACCGTGTCATCCCCGCCAGAGAACAGGAACTGCATATTCGGAGGTTGCTTCAGGCTTCCTGTGGTATCTGCCGGCGTTACCGTATCCAGCGCCTGATCAGGAGGCATTGTATAGTCGAACTGTAAAGAGATCGT
>JAFNGD010000167.1:680-2720 GCA_017885365.1 Nitrospirota bacterium | reverse complement strand
CGTCCTCCGCGATCTCTGCGGTGAAAGACTTTGACAGTACAGCAGCTCCCCAAGGAGGAGCGACATGAAGCCACAGGACCTGAGCGACTACCGCTACCATCACCACGGCCTGGACAAGGACTCTCTCAAGAAATCCCTGGTCAACCTCCTGATCTACTTCATGGGAAAGGACCACATCACAGCGACGCACCGCGACTGGTTCCATACCACGGCCCTGGCCGTGCGCGAGCGGCTGATCGAGCGCTGGATGGAGACCATGCGGAGCTACTACAAGGCCGACGCCAAGCGCGTCTACTATCTATCCCTCGAGTTCCTGACCGGCCGCCTGCTCGCGAACAGCCTGCTCAATCTCGGTATCTACGACGCCTGCTGCGCCGCTCTTGCGGACCTTGACCTCGACATCAGCCGGATCAAGGAGCTTGAGAGCGACGCCGCGCTGGGGAACGGCGGTCTCGGCAGGCTCGCCGCCTGTTTCCTCGACTCCATGGCCACGCTGAACCTTCCCGGCTACGGGTATGGCATCCGGTACGAGTACGGCATGTTCACGCAGCGGATCGACAAGGGATTCCAGGTGGAGCATCCCGACAACTGGCTTCGGTACGGGAACCCCTGGGAGTTCCCGCGGCCCGAGGTGCTGTACCCCGTAAAGTTCGGCGGCCGTGTCGTGGAGTACACGGATGAGAAAGGCAGCCTGCGGCACCATTGGGTGGACACCGAGGACGTTATGGCCATGGCCTTCGACACGCCGGTGCCCGGCTTCGGCACGGACACGGTGAACAACATGCGGCTTTGGTCGGCCAAGGCGTCGCGCGATTTCAATCTCAAGTACTTTAACGAGGGGAACTACATCCAGGCCGTGGCGGAGAAGAACGAATCGGAGAACCTTTCAAAGGTCCTGTATCCCGACGACACCACCATCATGGGCCGCGAGCTCCGGCTCAAGCAGCAGTATTTTTTCGTCTGCGCCACCCTCCAGGACGTGCTGCGCCGGTTCACTAAGTACCATTCGAACCTGGATGAACTGCCAAACGAGGTCGCGATCCAGCTGAATGATACCCACCCTTCCATCGCGATCCCGGAGCTGATGCGTATCCTCGTGGACGTCCACCACCTTGACTGGGAACGCGCCTGGAACATCACGGGTCACACCTTCTCCTACACGAACCACACGCTCATGCCCGAGGCACTCGAGACCTGGCCGGTCGATCTGTTCAACGAGATCCTTCCGCGCCATCTCCAGATCATCTATGAGATCAACCAGCGTTTCCTCGACGATGTGCGCCACCGCGTCCCCGGCGACGCCGAGCTCGTGCGCCGGGTCTCGCTCATCGACGAGAGCGCCGGGAGGCGCGTGCGGATGGCGAACCTCGCCATCGTGGGCAGCCATACGGTGAACGGCGTGTCCCGCATCCATACCGAACTGATGAAAGAGACCATCTTCGCCGACTTCGAGCACTTTTACCCCGGCAGGATCATCAACATCACCAACGGCATCACGCCGCGCCGCTGGCTCCACCAGGCGAATCCCGGCCTGTCGAAGCTCATCACGTCGCAGCTCGGCGAGTGCTGGCTCCGGGACCTCGACTGTCTCAAGAACCTTCGGCCCCTGGCGGAGGACGCAGCGTTCCGGAAGGAGTTCCGCGCCGTGAAGCAGGCGAACAAGAAGCTGCTGGCCGAGGGCATCGAGGCCCGGACGCGGACGAAGGTGGACCCGGACACCCTGTTCGACGTCCAGACCAAGCGCATCCATGAGTACAAGCGGCAGCTCCTGAACGTCCTGCACGTGATCACCCGCTACAACCGCATCCGCGACAACAGGGTCAAGGACATCGTTCCGCGCACGGTCATCATCGGCGGCAAGGCCGCTCCGGGGTACTTCATGGCAAAGCTGATCATCAAGCTCATCCACGGCGTGGCCGACGTGGTGAACCACGATCCCGCGGTGGACGACCGCCTGAAGCTCGTGTTCCTGCCGAACTACAACGTCTCGAATGCCGAGAAGATCATCCCAGCCTGCGACCTGTCGGAGCAGATCTCCAC
>JAFNGD010000167.1:0-662 GCA_017885365.1 Nitrospirota bacterium | reverse complement strand
CTCACCGCGGACGGCGTCGCCGAGATCCGGCAG
The DNA here is from genome assembly GCA_017885365.1 of Nitrospirota bacterium. The sequence goes on along the minus strand of JAFNGD010000167.1, from coordinate 629 downwards.
GAGGGCTACGATCCCTGGCATTACTACAATTCCAACGAGGAGCTCCGGCGCGCGCTGGACATGATCGCCCTGGGCTTTTTCTCTCCCGACGATCCGCACCGCTTCCGCCCCATCTTCGACGCCCTCACCGGCGGGGGCGACCACTTCCTGCTGCTGGCGGACTACGGGTCCTACATCGCCTGCCAGGACCAGGTGGACGCCCTCTACCGCGACCAGGAAGCGTGGACGCGCAAGGCCATCCTGAACGTTGCCGGCATGGGCAAGTTCTCGAGCGACCGGAGCATCCAGGAGTATGCAGGGAAGATCTGGAAGGTCGAGCCGGTGACGAGGAAGCAGGAGCCCGCGCCGAAAGTGTAGTTATCCTTTCTTGCAACCGGGAACCCCCGATCTGCATGCGGAATGAAGGCCATTTTTTCTCGCAGAGACGCAAAGGCGCAAAGAAAGGATAAGCGTCATAATAGATAAATCGTAAGGAAAAGAATGAATCCAGGAGCGAGCGCATTCCCGTGGCTTGCTACGGGGATAGCGAGCGATAAGAATAACGATAACTTCTATGAGGATCGAAGGCTCCCTGCAGCTTGCTGCAGGGAGCTTCAAAAACAAGAATGAGATCCAAGGTCTTCGCAATT
>JAFNGD010000166.1 GCA_017885365.1 Nitrospirota bacterium | reverse complement strand
GCCTCGCTCCCGTCGGCGTTGAAGAACCGCCACTTGAAGTCGGCCCGCTTCGACGGCACGATCACGATGAGCCCGTCAGCGCCCACGGAACGGTTCCGATGGCAAACCGCCTTCGCCAGTCCGCTCAGGTTCCTGCCCTTCAGGATACCCCGACGGTTGTCGATCAGGATGAAATCATTGCCGTTCCCCTGGATCTTATGAAAAGGTATCTTCTTCATGTCTTGCTTGTATTTCCCCGTTTCCGCATTGCTTTATGCTGACCCTTGCCCCCGGATCCTGGAGCCCGAATTTACCCCTCCAGCCATCGAGGGAGCTTCTCGCCTTTTATCAGGTCATTATAGGTCTCGCGCTCGCGCACAACGTAATAGTCGCTCCCCCGCACCAGCACCTCGGGCACCCGGGGGCGGGAGTTGTAGTTGGACGCCATGGAGAATCCGTACGCACCGGCGCCCATGACCGCCAGAAGTTCGCCCTGCTTCACCGCCGGCATCTCGCGGTCCTTGGCGAGGAAGTCGCCGGATTCGCAGATGGGCCCCACCACGTCCACCACAACGTTCGCCGGCTGTTCCTGCCGGACAACGGGCCGGATATCGTGATAGGCATCGTACAGGCTCGGGCGGATGAGATCGTTCATGCCCGCGTCCACGATCACGAACTTCTTTTCGCCGCTTTCCTTGTGATAGAGCACACTCGTGATCAGGATCCCTGCGTTGCCCACGATGGCCCTGCCGGGCTCCATGACGATCGTGCAGCCGCACTCCTTGAGGAGCGGCTGGACGGCCTGGGCCACGTCCTTCGGCAGCGGCGGCGTCTCGTCCTTGTAAGTGATGCCGAGACCGCCCCCCATGTTGATGTACCTGATGCCGATACCTGCCGCCCGGAGCTCTTTCACGAAGCCGGTGATCTTGGTGAGCGCGTCTACGAAAGGCTGGATCTCGGTGATCTGCGAACCGATATGCTGGTGGATGCCGACAATCTCGATGTTGGTAAGGCCTTGTGCGACCTGGTAATGCTCCAGCGCCTGATCGAGGGGAATGCCGAACTTGTTCTCCTTGAGCCCCGTTGAGATGTACGCGTGGGTCCGGGGATCGATGTCCGGGTTCACGCGCAAGGCGATCCGCGCCTTCGTATGCATGTCCTTGGCCGCACGGTCGATGGCTTGCAGCTCCTCCCCCGACTCGACGTTGAACATGAGGATGTCCATCTTGAGCGCATATTCGATCTCGTCGCGACGCTTGCCCACGCCGGCGTACACGATCTTCTTGGGATCGATCCCGGCCCGGAGCGCGCGGAAGAGCTCTCCGCCGGAAACGATGTCGGCGCCCGCACCCTCCCGGCCCAGCACCCGGAGGACCGCCGCGCCGGGGTTCGACTTCACGGCGAAGCAGATGAGATGCGGCACCCCGGCGAAGGCCCGGTCGAAGGCGCGGAAATGGCTGGCCAGCGTGTTGCTGCTGTAGCAATAGAACGGTGTCCCCACGCGCTGGGCGATGGTCCTGAGCGGGACCCCCTCGCAATGAAGCTCTCCGGTCTTGTATTCGAAATCATGCATGGTGTCACCTGATCTTTTCCGTGTAGGCCTTCTGCTCTTTTGAACGGCGGCTCTCGTTCCCGCTCTTGTCCACGGCGGTGATGACGTAGTAGTAGGTTTTTCCCTGTTTGACCGTCTCGTCGGAGAAGGTCGTCCGGTTGAGGGGCTTCGTGGTGAGCCGCTCGTAACCGGCGCCGCTCTTGACCGACCGGTAGATATGGTATCCGGCCAGATCGTTTTCCTTGTTCTCGCTCCAGGTGAGGAACACGCGTCCGATGCCCGGAACCACCGTGATGTTCTTCGGCGGCATCGGAGGGGTCATGTCCCGCGGCGTGGCCGAGACCTCGGAAGAGTCGAGGCTTTCCTGCCACGGTTTCACCGGGCTGTCTACGGTCCGGACACGGTAGTAATATTGTTTGCCGTTGACGGCGGTGGTATCCCGGTACGTTCCCGCCGTTACCGGCTCCTTGTTCAGCGGTGCTTCTTCATACTTGCCCGGTTCCGTCCCGCGGTAGACGACGTACCCCACGAACCCCTGATGCAGGCTGCCGTCGGACTTCGTGGTGACCGCGTCCCACGTGAGCGTCACGGCGGTGTCCCCGCCTTCAGCGGAGAGATTCTTCGGCGGGGAAAGCGACAGGAGCGGGGCCGCCCGCACCTCGTCCGAATACCCGCTCACCCCGCCCCTTTTACTGTACGCCCTGACGCGGTAAACGTACACCCTGCCATACTGCAGGCCGGTGTCGCTCCAGGTCACGACGCCGTTCCGCACCTCCGCTGGCGCGGGATTCGCCATGCTGATCTCGGCTATCTGCCGGTAGAGCGGACGTTTCCGGTCGCGGACCGCTTCCGCCCGGTAGACCCGAAAGCTCCTGATCTCGGCGGGGTCAAGGTTCTTTCCCTCCACGTTCTTCGCAGGAACCGGCCAGGAAAGATAGGCCACCGCGTCCCGCACGGCGACCTTGATGTCGGTAACGGCCGCGGGCCGCGGGCTGTCGGGCGTAAGCGGATCGGTCTTCCTGCCGCAGGAGACCACCGAGACAAGAAGAAGGACCGCTGCCGCTGCCTGAACTGCCCTGTGCAGCCCGGTGTTCATTTCACCAGCTTCTTGAGCGCTGCAAGCCGCTTCGTGAGGTTTGCCGGGGCGGTACCGCCGTAGGACGTCCGCCTGCCCACCGACGCATCGACGGACAGCGACTGGTAGACATCCTTCGTGATGAGCGCGGAAAGGTTCTTATACTCGGCAAGCGGCAGGTCCTTGAGGCCGCAGGCCAGCTCGAGCGCCTTGAGCACCGCCCTGCCCACGACCTCGTGAGCCTGGCGGAACGGCAGCCCCTTCCGCACCAGATAGTCGGCAAGGTCCGTGGCGGTGATGAACCCGTCCTCGGCGGCATGCCGCATCGCGTCCCGGTGAACGGTGACGCTGCTCAGCATCGCCGCCATGACGGCCAGTGCCTGACTTACTGTGTCGGCAGTGTCGAAGACCGGCTCCTTGTCCTCCTGCATGTCCCGGTTGTACGCCAGCGGGAGCCCCTTCATGAGGACCAGGAGAGCGGTAAGATTTCCGAAGACCCTGCCGGCCTTGCCGCGCGACAGCTCGGCCACGTCGGGGTTCTTCTTCTGCGGCATGATGGACGAGCCGGTGGTGAAGGCGTCGGCGATAGTGATGAAGCCGAACTCTGCCGATGACCACAGCACGACCTCCTCGGCCAGCCGGGAGAGATGCACCATGACCTGGCTGCACGCGGACACGAACTCGATGGCGAAGTCCCGGTCCGATACGGCGTCCATGCTGTTCTCCGACACGGCGCTGAACCCGAGCAGCTCTGCCACCATCTTCCGGTCGATGGGCAGGACCGTGCCCGCCAGGGCGCCCGCACCCAGGGGCAGGACGTTCACGCGGCGGTAACAGTCGGCGAGCCGCTCGCGGTCGCGCTCGAACATCTCGTAGTACGCAAGCAAATGATGGCCGAACAGCACGGGCTGGGCCCGCTGGAGGTGCGTGTATCCCGGCATCACTGCGTCCCGGTTCCGCTCGGCAAGTCCTATGACCGCCTTCTGCATCTCCCGGAGGAGCCGCCGGATCTCCATGATCTCGTCCCGGAGATACATGCGGAGGTCCAGGGCCACCTGGTCGTTCCTGCTCCGCGCCGTATGGAGCTTGCCGCCCACCGGCCCGATCTTCGCGACCAGCCTGTTCTCGATGTTCATGTGGATGTCTTCCAGGTCCATGCTGAACTCGAGCTTGCCGTCGGTGATCTCCTGCAGGATGCCCTTGAGCCCGTTGATGATCCTCCGGGCCTCTTTCTCCGTGATGATCCCGGTCTTGCCCAGCATGGCGGCATGGGCGACGCTGCCGGCGATGTCATAGGGGAAAAGGCGCCAGTCATACTGGATCGACGCGGTATACTCCTCCACGAGCGCATTTGTCGCTTCGGTGAACCGGCCGCCCCACGGCTTCGCCGCTTTCGCGGATTTCTTCGGAGGCCTGCGTCTCTTCGCTATCGTTTTTTTCTTTGCCATATCGATGAACAGAAATTCCAAATCTCAAGACTCAAATTCCAAATAAGCTCCAAATTCCAGTATCTAAAATTATGGAGTTTCGATGATTGGGATTTATTTGCAATTTGGTATTTGTTATTTGGAGCTTATCTGTTTTCCCACCCGCAGCCGCAGGGCGTTCAGGCGTATGAAGCCTTCGGCGTCCTTCTGGTCGTACACCGTGTCGGCCTCGAAGGTCGCGAGGTCCGGACGGTAGAGCGAGACCGGTGACTTGCGGCCGACGACGTCGCAGTTCCCCTTGTAGAGCTTGACGCGCGCCGTGCCGGTCGCGTTCTTCTGGGCCTCGTCGATGGCGGCCTGGAGCATCAGCCGCTCGGGCGCGAACCAGTACCCATTGTACACCAGCTCGCCGTACCGGGGGATCAGGCTCTCGCGGAGATGCAGGACCTCGCGGTCCAGGGTGAGGGACTCGACGGCGCGGTGTGCGGCATGGAGCAGCGTGCCGCCCGGCGTTTCGTACACACCGCGCGACTTCATGCCCACATAACGGTTCTCGACGAGATCCACGCGGCCCACGCCGTGGGCTCCTGCGATACGGTTCGCCTCGGCCAAAAGCGCCGCCGGGGAGAGCTTCCTCCCGTTTATTGCAACGGGATTGCCCGCCTCGTACTCGACCTCGACGTATTCGGCCTTGTCCGGCGCCTTCTCGACCGGGACGGCCAGGGTGTACATGTCCGCCGTAGACTCCACCCAGGGATCCTCGAGGACGCCGCCCTCGTAGCTGATGTGCAGGAGGTTCCGGTCCGTGGAATAGGGTTTCGACTTCGTTGCCGTCACCGGAATCTTGTGCTTGGCCGCGTAATCGATCAGCTCTTCACGGCCCTTCATGGTCCACTCGCGCCAGGGAGCGACGATCTTCACGCCGGGCTTGAGCGCGAAGTAGGTCAGCTCGAACCGGACCTGGTCGTTCCCCTTGCCTGTGGCGCCGTGGCAGACCGCATCGGCGCCTTCCTTCTCGGCGATCTCGATCTGGCGCTTGGCAATGAGCGGCCGGGCGATAGAGGTACCGAGGAGGTACCGTCCCTCATAGACGGCGTTCGCCCGGAGCATGGGGAACACGAAGTCCCGCACGAACTCCTCGCGGAGGTCGTCGATGTAGATCTTGCTCGCGCCGGTCCTGATCGCCTTGTCCCGGAGCGGCTCCAGTTCTTCGCCCTGGCCGATGTCGG
>JAFNGD010000165.1 GCA_017885365.1 Nitrospirota bacterium | reverse complement strand
GGATTGCGTGATGCCATGTGCTCCCTTGTAGTCAGTCGACGTTAAAGTCCGAATCTGCCGCTGAGACGCGGAGAATAATTGCCGCGGGAATTTCTCTTCGACGTTCTCTGTGCCCTCTGTGCCTCTGTGGCGACTGACCTTCAGTAGATCAGTCCGCGTACACGCCGGCCTTCTTGATGATCGGCGCCCATTTGTCGATCTCGGACTTCAGGTGCACGCGCAATGCCTCGGGCGTGGCCCTATCCTTGCTGGCCGCAATCGTGCCAAGCTCGGTAAAGCGCTGCACCAACGTGGGGTTCGCCAGGGCCGTTTGGAGTGCATGCACGAGCTTGTCGATGATCGGTTTCGGTGTTCCCTTCGGCACATACAGGCCCTGCCATACCGACACCTCGAAGCCCGGCAATCCTGCTTCCTGCATGGTCGGTACATCAGGCAGCGCGGACACCCGCGTCTTCGTCGTCACGCCGTAGACCTTGACCTTGCCGGCCTTGATCTGGCTGATCGTGTTGCTGGTCTGATCGCACATGAAGTCTACCTGGCCGCCGAGCAGGTCGTTCATGGCCGGGCCCGTGCCTTTGTAGGGAATTGTCGTGAAGTCGGTCTGGATGGCTGACATGAAGAGCATGCCGCAGAGATGCGATGCTGCGCCGAGTCCCGCGTTCGCCAGGTTCACCTTGTCCTTGTTCGCCTTCACGTAGGCGATCAGCTCCTTGAGGTCCTTGGCCGGGAAATCCTTCCGCGCCACCAGTGTCATGGCTACGTCGCCGACCATGCCGATGGGCTCGAAGTCCTTGATCGTGTCATAGGGCAGTTTTCGATAGAGCGAGGGGGCCGTCGAGAAGCCGATGTGATGGAAGAATACCGTATATCCGTCCGGCGGCGAGGTTGCCACACGCGTTGCCGCCATGGTGCCGCCGGCGCCGGCCACGTTTTCCACGATCACCTGGGTCTTGAGCGCTTCGCCCATATACTGGGCAAGCAGCCGGGCTGATGTATCGGTCGGTCCTCCTGCGGAGAACGGCACGATGATGGTGATCACCTTGGAAGGATACTGGTCGGCTGCGTGCGCCAGCGACGCACTGAGCAGCAGAAGACAGGCAAGAACAAGCAATCCCTTTTTCATGGCGATACCTCCCCGAATGGTGGAATGTGTTTCTCCCGGATCAACGGTCCGGAGCGTATGCAAGAATAGCATGAAGGTCTGAAATGAAGCAAGCGGAAAACCTGGGTAGGATTGCTCCCTCCCGCTCGCTCAGACAGAGATCCCGTACTTCTTCAGTTTCAGGTACAGCGTCTTGCGGTCGATGCCGAGGAGCTGGCTCGCCTTTGACTGGTTGCCATTCGCTTCCTTGAGGACACGCAGGATGTAGTTCTTCTCCATCTCTTCGAGCGACGGGTTCGTGCCGAGCTCCGCTACGATCGCGGGCGACGGAATGGACAGGTCCTCGCCCCCCAGCGCCTCGGTCTCGCACAGGATCACCGCCCGCTCGATGACATTCTCCAGCTCCCGCACATTCCCCGGCCAGTGGTACCCAGCGAGCAGCTCCAGCGCGTCAGGCGAGATGTCCGTGATGGTCTTGGACAGCTTCTTGGCGTACTTCGCGAGGAAGTGCCGGCTCAACTCGGGGATGTCCTCTTTCCGGTCCCGGAGCGGCGGTATCGCAATGTTGATGACGTTCAACCGATAGTACAGGTCCTCGCGGAACGCCCCCTTCTTAATCATGCCCGTAAGGTCCTTGTTCGTGGCCGCGATGAGCCGCACGTCCACGCTGAGCGCCTTGTTCCCTCCCACCCGCCGGAACTCCCCGGAGTCAAGGAATCTGAGCAATTTCGCCTGGAGCGCTACGGGCATCTCGCCGATCTCGTCAAGGAAGAGCGTGCCCTGGTCCGCCACCTCGACCAACCCGCGCTTCAGCTGGTAGGCGTTCGTAAAGGCGCCCTTTTCGTGCCCGAAGATCTCGGACTCGATGAGGTTCTCGGACAGGCTGGCGCAGTTCAGCGCGACGAACGGCGCTTCCTTCCGCGTGCTGAAGTGCCACACCGTGTTCGCCACAAGCTCCTTGCCTGTCCCGCTCTCGCCCTGGATGAACACCGGAGAGTCCGTGGGCGCGACCTTCTTGATGAGCGTGAAGATGTCCTGGAGCTGGCGGGAGCGGCCGATGAAGGCGAAAGGCGGCTCCTTCCGGACCAGCTCCTGTTCCAGCAGCTTGTTCTTGACGCTCAGGCGTCCGTACTCGCAGGCGCGGTCCACGACGATGATCAGCTCGTCCAGCTTGTAGGGCTTAGTGAGGTAGTCGTAGGCCCCGTTCTTCATGGCCTCCACAGCGGTCTCCACCGTGGCCCTGCCGGTCAGCACGATGATGGGCGGCGCGGCGAGGTCCTCCTTGAGCTTCCGCATGAGCGAGGGCCCGTCCACGCCGGGCATGACCACGTCGAGCAGGATGGCGTCGAAGGCATGGTCCCGCAGCATCGCGAGCGCAGCATCCCCATCGGCAGCCACCTCCACGCCGTAGCCCTTGCGGGCCAGCTCGTTCTTCAAGAGCCTCCGGAAGGGTTCTTCGTCGTCAACGACAAGGATGTTGTTCATAAGAGAAATATTTTCTTACCGCGAAGGTGAAAGTGACGCGAAGGAAATCTAAAATAGATCTTGATCTTAAACACTCCGGTTCGTTCTTGTTATCGCATCTTACGGCTTTCTCTGCATTCTGTGGCAAATTAAAGCCTTTGGTTTTGGTCTTTACCTTCGTGCACTTCGCGTCTTCGCGGTTCCCCTGGCTAGGTCCGCCTAATCTTTTCGATCGCCCATTTCAATGGACGGCAACGCGATGAAGATGGCCGTCCCCTTTCCCGGCTGGCTCTCCACCTCGATGGTCCCGCGGTGCTCCTCCACGATCCGGTGCGAGATCGTGAGGCCGAGGCCGGTCCCCTCGCCCACAGGTTTCGTCGTAAAGAACGGATCGAAGATCTTGCCGAGAAGCTGCGCCGGGATCCCCGCGCCCGTGTCCTGGACGGTCAGCCGGATCCTGCCTGCCCTATCCAGGCTGGTAGTGATGCAGATGCTGCCGCCCTCGGGCGTGAAATAGATGGCGTTCAGCAGCAGGTTCATCAGGAGCTGCCGGAGGCTGCCCGCGTCTGCATAGATCTTCGGCAGGTCCCGGTTCAGGGAGAGCTCGAGCTTGTGCTTCAGCCGCGAGGTCCGGTGCTGGAGCAACAGCAGCACTTCCTTGATGAGTTCGTTGATGTCGATCTCCCGGAAGGNNTCGCTGTGGATGGTCCGGAGGTACTCGGGGAAGTCCTCGAACCCCCGTACGTTTGCGAGCGCCGGGTCATGGGCGCGGTCCAGAAGCGCCTCGGAGTAACCGGCAATGATGCCGAGGGGGTTGTTGATCTCGTGCGCGATGCCGGCCACGAGCGTGCCCAGGGAGGCCAGCTTGTCCGACAGGACGAGCTGGTGTTCCAGCCGCTTCTGCGCGGTAACGTCCTTGAGGTAGTGGACAATGGCGTAGAGCCTGCCTTCGTCATCCATGAGCGGATAGGCCCAGAAGTGGAAGATGCTGCCGCTGCTGTTCTTGAGCTCCTGGAAGGTGGGCCGCTTGCCGATAAGCGTGTCCATACAGAGGCACTGGGTGATGCCGATGTCGATCCGGTCCAGCAACTCCCCGCAGTGTTTGCCGATGATCTCCGATTTGGAAAAGCCGGTCCTGGCGAGCAGGGTCTGGTTCGCGCGCACGACCTGCTGTCTGCCGTCCTCGATCCAGACCATGTCGGTGATGGCGTCGAAGGTCCGCTCCCACTCCTTCTTCTCCTTCGAGATCTCCTCGAAGAGAAGCGCGTTCTCCAGGGCCACGGAAATGTGCTTGGCCACCATCAGCAGGACGTCCACGTCCTTGTCGGAGTACTGGCCCGGCCTGATGCTGTCGAAATTGAACACGCCGAGCATGCGGTCGTGGTACAGGGGGATGCTGACCGTCGAGCGTATGCCCTCGTGTAAAAGCTTCCGGTCCAGGGGAAACCGCGTGTCGGCGAGGTCGCTGCTGATCCAGGGACGGTTGTTCCGGACGACCCAGCCGGCGCTGGTGCCTTCGATCGGCGCCTTGACACCTTTCCGCATGGCAGTCTTTATCTCCGTATCCAGGGCGAAGATGAGCAGCGTGTCGTCAATCTCGTTGTACAGGAGGAGGCTTGCCCGGTCGTAGGCGATGAGCTTCTTGAGCTCCGAGACCACCATGCGGAAGATGGTCCCGATGCTGAGACTGGAGTTGATGATGCCGGAGAGCTCGTTGATGAGCTCCACCTGCGCGACCTTGTCGGGTGGCGCACAGGCGGGAAGCCCGTCCTCGGGGACATCGCGGACAATAATCGTCCGCATGCCGCCCTGCGGATCTCGGGAAGGCACAACAGCGATGCGCGAGTGGAACGATCCGCCGGTCTTCTGCAGGCAGAGCAAGGGACGCGATACCTCGGAAGGAGAATCCGCAGCGGACCTCAGCGCCTCAAGGGAAAGGAACTGCCCGATCTCGCGTCCAGGCACATCGCCGCGGTCCCAGCCGAAGGCCCGCGCCACGCTGTCATTGCAAAACAGGACCTTGTCGTCGGGTCCGATGACGAAGACCGGCATGTTCAGCACATCGAAGGCCCGCAATAGCTCCGCACTATCGCTCTGGAGCACTGTCTTCATGGATCATAGTAGCACAGTCCATTGCGCCCCTTCAAGAGCAAAGCTGACCGAACAGTGTCGAGTGCGAAGAGCAGACTCGTGATGACGTAGGCTGCTTGACTACTCAGAACAGGGAGACTATTATGCTCTCATGAAGTTCCGCATTGGTCATCTTTCAACGTTCTATCACACGGCCATCCTGCTCATGGCCCGGAAGGGATTGACCGCGGCGATCGCTGCAGATCTGGAGTGGAACCTTATGGGTACCGGCCCGGCGATCATGAAGGCCTTCGGAACGGATGAACTCGACCTGGCATACATCGGCCTGCCGCCGGCCATAATCGGCATGGAGCAGGGCGTTCCCGTGATTTGCGTGGCAGGCGGCCACGTTGAAGGCACGGTCATGGCGGGAAAATCCAGCTGGCAGGGATATCCGGAGCTCACTGACATGGGCGCCATGCTTCGCCAGTTCGCCGGCAGATCGATCGGCGTACCGGGCAACGGCTCCATCCACGATGTTATCCTGAAGGATTGCGTCGAACGGTACGCGCCCGGCCAGGGCATCACAATCGCAAATTATCCCTGGGCGGACCTGGTCACCGAGGCCGTGGTCCGTGATGAAGTGGCGGCCGCCTTCGGAACGCCGGCGCTGGGTGTCGCGATCAGGCGCTATGCACACGGCAGGATCCTCATCCCGCCCCAGCGTCTCTGGCCGAATAATCCCAGCTACGGCATTGTCGTGAGCAAAAGATTTCTCCGGCAACACCACGGCCTGGTACGGCAGTTCCTCATGGCTCACGAGGAGGCCGAGGCCGTGCTGAGAAACGATCCGGTTGGAGCAGCAAAGGACATCGCCGGTCAGGCAGCGGTCATCGATCCGGAGTTCGTGCTCGAGACGCTTCAGGTCTCGACGAAATACTGCGCCGCTCTTTCGAACGACTATATCGCTTCGACCATGGACTTTATGCGGGCCTTGCTGCGGTTGGGATATATAAGGAAGGAACTGACAAGCGAAGAGATCTTCGACCGCACGCTGATCGACGAGGTGCATCCGGAGCATGACCACTACCATTCAAGATGAGATCGGAATGAAGGAAAGAAGAACCTTCTTAGACACTGAGGACCCTGAATAACCTTGTACACAGATAAGAGTGGATGACGATCTACGAAAAGGCACGATCAAGAATGATTAATCGGTTCTGTTCATAGCCTCACTCTGTGTCCTCAGTGTCAAAATAAACAAGGATCAGACGTATCCGCATCTATCATAGCCCTTCTCTGCTTCTTCTGTGTCAAAGACTCGTCTGCCTGTCTCAGTGTCATCACTGTCAAAATAATTACACGCTCATTACCTCGGAAACGCCGTACCGGCTCGCAACGCAGAGCGACAGGTCGTGCCCCAGAACCTCGCGGTGCGTCTTGAGCGCAAGGTCGGGGCTGTTGTTCTCTGCCGACAGGTGGGCGAGGCATGCCCATTGGAGCCGTCCGTCTGCTGCGCCGGCCAGAAGCTCGGCCGCCTCGCGGTTCGAGATGTGTCCCCCAGGACCTTTAATGCGCATCTTCAGAAAGCGGGGATAGGGTCCGTTCGCGAGCATCTCCGGATCGTAGTTGCTTTCCAGAAAAACGCCGTCCAGGGATGCGATGGTCCTGCCGAGGTCCTGGAACACGTGGCCCAGATCGGTCAGGATCCCGAGGCGATGCATGCCATCGTCGATGACAAAGGCGACGCCGTCCTCGCCGTCGTGCGGCGTCGGGATCGTATGGATAGACACACTGCCGACACGGATGGTACCGCCGCTCCGGAAGTGATGGACCTCTTTCAGCTTGCCCAGGGAGCAGCGCGTCTGGGCCGCGGACAGGCAGCGAGGCGTAACATAGAGGGGGATGCCGAACTTCCGCTGGAAGACGCCCGCGGAGCTGATATGGTCGGAATGGTTGTGGGAGATGATGAGCGCGTCGACGGCCCGGATGTCCCGGTCGTGGAAGGCGAGCCGCTCCTCGGCGCAGGAGCCGCTGATCCCTGCATCGAACAGGAGCCTCTGACCGGCCGCCTCGACGTAGATGCAGTTCCCGTTGCTTCCGGACTGGAGCGAGATCACTTGCATAGAATCACCGTACCGCAGAAGAGAGCAATTGCGTACGACAGGGAAAGCATGATCACGAAGTTCTCCAGTCGGCAACGGCCGCATAGGTGAAGCGCGCGTTGTGAGCATTCAGGTCCGCGACCAGCTGTTCCATTTCTTCGCGCGAAAGATAGCCGCGCTGAACGAAATACTGACCGAGCTTCTTCTGGAGAGTGCGCTGATAGGCGAGCAGGATCCTCGCCTGGTAGGAGGAAAGGAAGCCGAGATGCAGCGCGCGCTGGCCGAAGAGCCGGGGCATGCCCCGGAATCCCAGGATGGCGCTGATGTGATGGTCGTTCAGCCAGCCCCAGTGCCTGGCGATGATCCCCAGGGCCGGGCGCTGGCGCATCTGCCACGACAGCGCCTTGAGCAGCACGTGATAGGGGATGCAGCCGCGGTAGTAGAGATACCGCCCGATCTCGTGGCGACGCTCAGGCACAACGCCCTGGTACAGCCAGCCGGCCTCGGTGACGCGGAAGGTCCTTGTCGCCGCCCCGGTACGGTGCTGTGCCCGCGGTGGAGTCGAATGCTCGGGGCGGGATGCTTGCTTGCGGGTGCGGCCGTGGATGCGGACGCCTGCGCGATCGCGCACCTCGCAGTACTTCCGCATGATGTCATACGCATCGTTCACCACACGGAAGAGCTCGGATTGCCTTTTCTGGACGAGCGGATCGTGGGCGGTAAAAAGGTCGGGGTGGGTCTCTTTGGCTTTTTTCCGGTAAGCAGTCTTGATTACGTTGGGTTTGAGAGAAAGGAGAAATTCAGGTGATGCCGCCGCCTCGGTGCCGAAAAGAGTCCGGCATGCTTTCAGGACATTTGCGTCGGGAGTGACGAGCACGGGCCCGGGGCGCTCCTTTGCAGGAAGGCGGTCTTGCCGTTCAGGCCGCAGGCGGCCTTACGGTTGAAGGCAATGTACTCCATCAGGGGGCGCCTTGTCAAGGAATGGTTGTTCGGGAGGGGCTGCTAGAGCTTCTGTGACTTGCCGGCAAGGAAGGCCTTGCGGTTGATGTCCAGCACCTTCTTCGGCACCGAGTTCGTGATGGCCTCGTCCACAACCGACTCCTTGAGAGGAAGGAAGCGGAGCGCGGCGCCCATCAGGACGAGGTTCACGGCACGCTTCTCTCCGACCTCGACGGCAACGTTCGTCGCGTCGAAGTGATGGACCTTCGACGCATGCTTCCTGATGGTCTCGTGGATATCCTGGGGATAGGTCTCCTTGCCGATGGACACGCCGATGGTGCCGATGGGACGGGTATTGTAGACCACGATGCCGTCGTTGTGCAGGAAGTGCAGATATCGCGCCGTTTCGAGCGGCTCGAAACCGATGAGAAGATCGGCCTCGCCTTCGGAGATGATGGGCGAGAAGACCTTGTCCCCGAAGCGGACCTGCGAAAGGACGCTCCCGCCGCGCTGGGCCATGCCGTGCACCTCGCTCTGCTTCACATCGAGGCCTTGGAGCAGCGCCGCCTCGGCGATGATCTTGCTCGTCAGCAGCACGCCCTGCCCGCCGACGCCGGCTATTAATATGTTAAATACTTTCAAAAAGTACCCCTTCAGAACGGTTTCGATTCTCTCTTCTCGTTCCACGATCGTTCGGCTGAGCTCACGACGAAGTCCGCAATTCTACGTGTTGATCAATGACTTCGTCGCGCAGAGCTGGGCGCAGACGCCGCAGCCGTTGCACAGGAGCTCGTCGACCTTGGCATGGCCCTTCTTTCCCTCGGGCACAAAGGACAGGGCAATGCATCCTGCCTTGAGACAGGCCTTGCAGCCCACGCAGGTATCGACATCGACGCGATAGGATTTCTTGGAGACCTTGTACCGCAGGACGCAGGGCTGGTTCGAGATGAGCACCGCAGTGCCCGGCTCGGCCAGTTCTTCCTTTATGATCTTCTCCAACCCCTTGATGTCATAGGCATCGATCTCGCGGACGCGCTTCGCGCCGATGGCCTGGCAAAGCTTGCCGATATCGAGCTTCGGCGCGGCTGCACCCGAGGCGGTCCGACCCGTGCCCGCATGCTCCTGGCCGCCGGTCATGCCCGTAGTGTCGTTGTTCATGATTACCACGAGAGCATCGCCGCCGTTGTAGACCATATCGATGAGCCCGGTGATGCCGGAATGGAGGAAGGTCGAATCGCCGATGACCGCCACGGGCTTCTGCTTCACGCCCTTGAGCGCAAGGCCCCGCGAGATGCCGTGGGCGCCGGAGATGCTCGCGCCCATGCAGATGCAGGTGTGCATGGACGAGAACGGCGGCAGCGCGCCGAGCGTGTAGCAGCCGATGTCGCCGGATACGTAGAGCTTCAGTTTCGCAATGACCGTGTAGAGGCCGCGGTGGGAGCAGCCCGGGCAGAACGTGGGCGGCCGCACAATAAGCCCGCCGATTGGCAGCTTGCACGCCGGAACGGACCCGGTCACGGCTTCGCGGACGGTCCGCGAGGAGAGTTCACCGCATGCAGAGAACGCCGCCTTGCCGAGATGGACCATGATGCCCATGGCCTTGATCTGCTCTTCAATGAAGCCGTCGAGCTCCTCGACCACGGCCAGCCGTTTTACCTTCGCGGCGAAGGCGCGGATCTTCTTTTCCGGAAGCGGGTAGGTCATGCCGAGCTTCAGCACCATAGCGTCCGGCGCGGCCTCGCGCACGTACTGGTAGGAGATGCCGTTCGTGATGAACCCGATGTCCGCGCTGTCCCCGACCACTTCGTTCAGCGGCGTTGTTTCGGCCCACTCGCGCAGCTTCTCCAGGCGCTCCTCCACGACGAGGTGGCGCTTCTTCGCGTTGGCCGGAAGCATGACGTACTTGGGCACGTCCATGGCCAGGTCCCGGTCCTTGACCGCGGCCGGTTCGGCCGACTCGACAACGCTCTTGCAGTGGGAGATGCGCGTGGTGGTGCGCAGGATGACCGGGGTGTCGAAGGCTTCGGAAAGCTCGAAGGCGGCGCGCATAAAAGAACGTGCCTCGCCGGAATCGGTCGGCTCGATGCACGGCACCTTTGCCATGCGGGCGTAATGACGGGTGTCCTGCTCGTTCTGTGAGCTGAACATGCCCGGATCGTCCGCGACCATCAGCACGAGACCGGCGTTCACGCCGGTGTAGGCCACGGTCATGAGCGGGTCCGCTGCCACGTTCGCGCCAACGTGCTTCATGCAGGCCAGGGACCGCACGCCTGCCAGCGTACCACCGATAGCGACCTCGAGGGCCACCTTCTCGTTCGTGGACCACTCGGCGTGGATGCCCTTTTCGCGAGAGAGGGTCTCGAGCACTTCCGTGCTCGGCGTGCCGGGGTAGGCGGCGGCGATCTTGCCGCCTGCCTCCAGAAACCCGCGGGCGATGGCTTCGTTTCCGGAAAGGATTGCCTTGGTCAAGAGAACTCCTTAGACTTCTGTGAAGGAAATTATTGATCCGATGCCAGGCCTGCGGTTACTTCAGCCGGTTGTCGATGACCCGCTTGGCCTTGCCCTCGCTGCGCTGGATGGAGCCCGGCGGCACGAGCGTTACTTCGGTGTTCACACCGATGATGTCCTTCACGTTCTTCTGGATGTCCCTCTTGACCTTGATCAGATCTTCCTCTTCCTGGGCGAAGGACTTGAGGTCCGTGGTGAGCACCTTGGCGGCCATCTGGTCCATGAAGTTGCCGGTCACCTCGACGCGGACATTCATCTCGTCCATGCGGCCCTTGCGGTTCACCTCGATGACGTAATGAGGCGCGATGTCCTTGGTGCGAAGCAGCACCGATTCCACCTGGGATGGGAACACGTTGCCGCCGCGGATGATGAGCATGTCGTCGGCCCGGCCGCGCACGCGCTTCATGCGGACCAGCGTCCTGCCGCAGATGCACTTTTCGGGATTCAGAGTCGTGATATCGCCGGTGCGGTAGCGGATGAGCGGCATTGCCTCGCGGGACATGCTCGTGATCACCAGCTCGCCTTCCTGGCCGTAGGGCAGCTGCTCGCCCGTCGCCGGGTTGATGACCTCAGGATAGAAGTGGTCCTCGTTGATGTGCAGGCCGCTCTGGGCCTCGATGCATTCAGCGGAAACACCCGGTCCGATGATCTCGGAAAGGCCGTAGATATCGATAGCCTTGATCCGGAGCCGTTCCTCGATCTCGCGACGCATCTCCTCGGTCCAGGGCTCGGCGCCGAAGACGCCGACGCGCAGTTTGATGTTCTCGAAGCCCACCTTCATCTCGCAGGCGACGTCATAGATATAAAGGGCAAAGGACGGCGTCGAGGCGAGGACCGTGCTGCCGAAGTCCAGCATCAGCATGATCTGCTTCTGTGTGTTCCCGCCGGAGATGGGGATGACCGATGCGCCGACGCGCTCAGCTCCGTAGTGTGCTCCCAGGCCGCCGGTGAAGAGGC
>JAFNGD010000164.1 GCA_017885365.1 Nitrospirota bacterium | reverse complement strand
CGAGCACACCCTGGAAGAGGTGGGCAAGTACTTCAATTTGACAAGGGAACGGATCCGACAGATCGAGATCAAGGCGCTGAAAAAGCTGCGTCATCCTGCGCGGAGCAGGCAATTGAAGGAATACGTGTAGAACGCGATCGGAGAGGAACAAAGAAACGGGGAAGGAGTACTGGCCCCTTCCCCGTTGTTGTTTTCCACTGCCCTGTGACGCTAATCGTTCGTGCTCGGGATGAACTCCAGGTCTGCGATGATCCGTGAGGCCTCGTCGATCTGCTGCCCGTCATGCTCCGGGTCGCATATATATGCGGCCATGATGGCACGGGTCCTGTCAACTAGGAACCAGACGCGCCAGTGGGCGGGGTCCTTGCTGACCGTGTCGGTGTAGTCGATGACCGCAACACCGGCATCAGCCCGGTTCTCCATACGGATCGCCTCCCGGGGAAAGGGCACGTCCCGCTCCTCCAGTGTGTCCTCCAGATAGATCTTCGCCGCCTCGGAAGGAGGTGTCGTGACCTCGTCCCGCTCGATGAAGGTAAGCTGGACCATGCCCGGCCAGTTCTCTTTTTCCAACAGCACAAAACCCATTTCTTCACGCTCATTCCATCCATCTGGAAGAAAAAGGTTTATCCACCGCTCGTAGGTCACTTTTTTACCCATAATTGCAGAACATTGTATCGGAAGGGTGTAGGCCGGTCAAATGAGTTTCGTTAATAGGCTGGAAAAATCTGTTTATATGTAGTGGAGTGCCCTGAGTTTCGTGAAGATCGCGGCCGCGCTGAGGGAAGGGGATTCGCGGCAGTCCACGGTCACTTCGGGGGCCAGCGGAGCTTCGTAAACAGCCTGGACGCCGGGCACGTTCGAAGCGGCCCCCCGGGCAGCAGCAGCGTAGATGCCTTTGGGATCCCGTTCCCTGCATATGTCCACGGTGCAACTGACGAAGACCTCGACAAAATGGGGTATCAGAGTACGGGCAAGGTCACGGTATGCGCGCCGGTTGGCTGTGGCGTCGAAGATGACCGTGATGCCCTGGCGGGTCAGCATTGCTCCAAGCTGTGCCATCTGACGGTAGAAACGGTCCCGCTCGTCAGGGCCAAAGGTGGGCTCCGGGGTCAGGACCGTTCTCAATACATCGGATTCCAGCACTGCCGCCGAGATCCCTTGGCTGTTCATGCGGGCGACCAGCTCCTGGGTTATCGCGCTTTTGCCCGATGCCGGGATGCCTGTTATCCAGACGGCCAAACCTTCCCTTCCGTTCATGCCAGATACCTGTTCACGTCCACGAAATCGAACCGGTCCGCCGCGAGCACGTTCACGATGAAATTGAAAATGGTCCTGCGTACCCCGTCCGGCAGGCGGGGATACCATACGGGGCTCCCGATCACAAGACCGCGCCATGCATAGAACGGTGCGGCGACCTCGGTCATTTCGGTATCGTTGGTCCTTTCGAGGTAGGTGTCCCAGAACCTCCTGAACAGCGTTTCGAACGGTTCCGCGAGCCTGCCGGAGCGAAGGAGGGAAGAGAACAGATAATTGATGGTCAGGCAGGTGACATCATCGGCTGGCTCTCCCCATTCCCCCCGTGAACGGTCGAGGAGCGTGAAGTCGGTGCCTTTCCGGAACAGGATGTTCCAGGGATGGAAATCGCCGTGAACCTGGCAGAGGCGGTGGCTGCGGTGCTTGATCCGCCAGCGCCAGCGCACGCATGCTGATTCGATCGTGCGCAAAAGGTCCCGGTCGATGAACTCGTAGTGGTCGGGGTAGTTATCGATCAGCCCCATAACGCACTCGCCATGCCCCAGGAGGTCCCGGATGCGGCGGGTGTACAGTGCCGGGGAGTTGAGCTTTCTCGCGTGTATCTCCACCAGGTAGTTCGACAAGGACATCGACCGTTCATGGTCCGCAGCGGATGCGGCGCCGGTAGCGGCAATGCGGTCGAGGTCCCTGAAATAGCCCTGGCCTTCGATGAACTCGGTCAGCAGGAAGAACTCCTCGGCCTGGCCTGTCGAGACGATCTTCCCGGACCGGAGAAATGCTCCGCTGTCGAGCGAACGCACATGCTGGGGAAGATCATTGAAGCTGGAGTGTTCCCAGAGAATGGCCTGGGCGCGGTCCGAAAAGTGATCGTGACCAAAGGTCGAGGGTGACATCGTCTCGAGCACGGCCTGCTTCCTCGTTCCGCCGGCCTCGTATTCGAGGAAGACCGGCGTTCCGTATCCGAATGCCTTGAGATCTCCCGTGAGCTCCTGCTTGCCGTGCTGGGACAGGGAAAGGACACGCACCGGCACCCCCAAAAGCCGTTGGAGATAATCCTGGACCGCCTCGATCGTAATTTCCAGCATGCTCACCTCAGAGTCGCGAGCAATTGCTCATCAATAGAATTATTACACAGAATTCAGCATGGCGGGGGAAAAAAGGACGTCACGCGGGAAGAGTGCTAGTGCTTCGTACCGATCTTCTTGAGTCCCATCGACCGGATGGGAAGTGGATCTCCGGGGTCGAATATCTCATTGCCGAAACGGATCCGGCGGATCTGTCCCGGAGCCTGCTTACTGTACGTGATGATCAGCCTGCCGATGGCCTGCTTTACCTCGGGATCGGGAGTCCCGGAAAAGAGGGCCACCGGGCCGGGGAAACCATGGGGCATGAAGAGATGGTAGCCGCGCGTGGCGAGGGCCATCAGAACATGATTCTCCCGGTTGTCCCGGCCCAGCACGATCTTGACGCCGCTGTCGAATCTGAAATGACGGCCCACGGTCAGGAGCTGAATGTCGTGGGGGGTGATCGTCTCCTGGTCCTGGAAGAGGTCGCGGAGTTTCTCGGCGAAGTTCTTGTCCGTAAGCAGGCATCCTCCCGCAGGCGTGGAGAAACCCTGGATGCCGAAACGTTCCGCCAATTGAAGCTGCACCGTCCGACTGCGGCCGCTGATGCCCAGGAGCTTGTTACGGACGATGAGCCCGTCCTGCTCCGCCCGGGTGGGCGGGAGAAGGGTCGCGGAAAGCGGGCGCAAGATGAGACCCTTGAGGCCGGAATCGCGCTCAATGACGTGAAGCGTGTCGCGACGCTGGGACATGGGCCTCTGGCCCAGAACCTCGCCGGTGACCACAAAGGGCGCTCCGATCTCGTCCATGATCGCTTTCGCCCGTTCCAGCATATGGATCTTGCAGTCGATGCAGGGGTTGATGTTCTTTCCGTAACCGTGTTTCGGGTTCCTGATGAGGTCGATATAGGCCTGTCCCAGGTCCATGACGCGGAGGTCGATGCCGATGGACCGGGAGACCGTCGCGGCCGGGGTGAGCTCTTCGCTCCCGTAGGATTTGGAGAAGGGTGAGGTGAAGTACAAGCCGGTAACCTCGTAGCCCTGCTCCATGACGACCCGAGCGGCAAGTACACTGTCAAGTCCTCCCGAAATGAGGGCGACCGCCTTGTTCCTCAAAAAAGAACCTCCTTGAAGATGCTACCAAAGTGGTGAATAATACCCTTCCGCGGCGCGCTATTGCAATAGTGAAGATTGACCGTTGGTTAATTTATCTTGACAAAAAATCACTGCTGATTTAATAAGTAAACACTTGTTTTAATATGAGGAGGCGCATGGCCATGAGGAAGAATTTGCCAGCCATGGTAGTTTTGAGCATTCTATTCTCCGCAACGGTGGTTATGGCACAATATCTCATCATCGGTGCAGATCAGATCGCGGGCTTGATGACAGGGGAGAAGAAGGCCGCTCTCATCGATGTGCGGTCCCCTGATGAGTACCAAGCCGGCCATATACCCGGCGCTGTAAATATCCCCGCCGAACGGATCGCAGCGGAGAAAAAAAGGCTTCCGAAGGACAAGACCGCGCCGCTGATCTTCTACTGCCGCGGGGTGGGTTGAACACTCAGTAAGGCCGCTGCGGGTTCGGCGGCGGGAATGAGCTATACGTATCTCATGGTCTTCCAGGGCGGAATGCCCGAGTGGACCGGGAGGGGATATCCGGTCAAGACCGGTA
>JAFNGD010000163.1 GCA_017885365.1 Nitrospirota bacterium | reverse complement strand
GACTCCTGGCTCCTGGCTCCTGGCTTATCTCCTATCCCCCCACAACGAACGATTCTTCCCTGCCGCGGCTCCTGACGTCCTCGAAGATGGGATAGACAATGTGGGTGATGAGCGAGTTGATGCGTGCGTAATTGCCGATCGTGTCCAGATGGATGTGACTCGTCTCCATGGATTCCCGGAGCCCCTTGCGCAGCCGCTCCAGGTGCGCCTGAACCAGCTCCCGTTCGAGCTCTTCCAGTTCTTCCTTGTTCCGGATCACCCGCCTGCCGAGATCGCGGTCATTGCCGGTGAACGCGGAAAGGGACATATCGAAGTTCTCCACGAGTTTCTTGTGGTAGCCGATGATCTCGTTCATGCCCTCCTCGGAGAACATGAGGCCTTTCGTGATGCGTTTGGTCGCCAGGGGCATGATGTTGCGGTCGATGATGTCGCCGACGCTCTCCAAATCACGGCTCGCTTCGAGGAGGCCTACAGCGCGCCGGGACTGGACCTCGGTCAGGGTCGACGACGACAGGCGGGTGAGGTACAGCCTGATCTGCCGGTCCAGCATNNTGATGAGTCCCGGATCGTCCACCTGGAAGACCTTGATGGAGTCGATGAGCATCTCGCGGACAATATCGGATTCCCGGAGCGTCTCGCGCGTCGCCTGGCCAAGCGCCAGGGACGGCGTCCCGAGCACATGGTCGTCGAGGTACTTGGGGCCGAACTTCTTCTCTTCCGGCGACTCCGGGACCAGCTTGACCAGCAGCTTCGAGAACAGCCCGAGGAACGGGAGGAAGCATACCGCCATGATGACATTGAACAGGGTATGGGCGTTCGCGATCTGCCGCGCAAGTTCGGTCCCCGTACCGGCGACCAGGCGTTCGAAGAGCGGCAGGAAGGGCAGCATGAGCAGGACGCCGATGACCTTGAAGATGACATGGGCCCAGGCCACGCGGCGCGCTTCCGCAGGAGCGCGCATGCTCGCCATGAGCGCCGTGGAGCACGTGCCGATGTTGGCCCCGAGAACGATGTGGATGGCCCCGTCGAGCGGGACCAGCCCGTGCACGGCAAGGGCAAGGGCGATCCCGATGGTGGCCGCGCTGCTGTGGACCAGCGCCGTGAAGGCTGCTGAAATAAGGATGCCCGTGAACGGCGCACCCACGAGCGCCACCAGCACCTCCTTGAAGAGCGCGCTCTCCTGCAGGGGGGCCAGGGCCTCGGACATGATGCGGATGGCCATGAACACGAAGCCAAAGCCCAGCAATCCGTTTCCGATGGTCTTCAGGTGATGGCGCTTTGCAAAGAGGAGGATGCACAGGCCGAGGCCGATGAGAAGGACCGCGTAGTCGGTGATGTGGAACGCGATGAGCTGGACCGTGAGCGTGGCGCCGATGTCCGCNNACGAGCATGACCGACGTGGCGCTGCTGGACTGAATGAGCCCCGTAATGAACGCCCCTGCGCCGACAGCAGTCAGCCGGTTGCTCGTGAGCGACCGGAGGAGGAAGCGGATGCGGGGGCCGGCGGCGTTCTGGAGGCCGTCGTTCACCAGCTTGATGCCGTACAGGAGCAGCAGCACGCCGCCGAAGAGGTTCAGGTAGATCATAGGTTTATACTATATCCGTATTTCCCTGTTTCCGTCAAATGGAAACTTGCTCTACCGCCTGGCGATGACGCGTTTGACATACGCGACCTCGTCCTCGTTCGACCGTACCTTGCCGTCCAGCTTCGCGTCGAGCAGGCCGGCGAGGATCTTCTTGTACCGCGGACCGGGCGGGAGCCCCATCTTCTTCAGNNCGGGTCAGGTAGAGCGAGATATACCGCTTGGCAGGCTCCTTCCTCGCCTTCGCCATCATTACGAGGATCTGTTCGATGTCCAGGGGGTGGAGCAGGTCGTAGACCCGGCTCGCCGGGAGCCGCGCATCGCGGTAGAACTCGAACAGGACGTCCCGGCAGTGCAAGCGCGATGCCATGACCCGCTTCCGGACGCGCGGGGGGACGGCCAGCCGCTCGAGCGCCTCCTGTGCCGCTTCGTCCTTCAGCCGGTCAAGAAGGCCCAGGAAATAGACGAACCACCGCTCCACCGGCATCTCGAGGTACAAGAGACGGTACCAGGTGAGCGTCTCTCCGATGCTGACGAAGAGCCGCTCCAGCTCGGCGCCGAACCGCAGGTTCGGGTGCAGGAACTTCAGCAGATCGAGCTCCTCCATGCGCCGGAGGACCTTCAGGGGGTCCAGCTCGGAGAACATGAGGACCAGCTCGTCGTAGATCCGCTCCCCGGACAGCTTGTTGAACAGCTTCAGGTTGACGGCGCTCCTGATCAGGTTCTGCGTGTGCTTGCCGATCGGAAAGTCGAACCGCTGTTCAAAGCGGATGGCCCGGAATACGCGCGTCGGGTCCTCGACGAAGGAGAGGTTGTGCAGGATGCGGATGGTCCGTTCCTTGATGTCGCGCAGGCCGCCGAAAAAATCGATCAGCTCGCCGTAGCGGTCCCGGTTCAGGCGGACCGCCAGGGTGTTGATGGTGAAATCCCGGCGGTAGAGGTCCTTCTTGATGGAGGAAAGCTCCACGGTCGGAAGGGCTGCGGGGGTCTCGTAGTATTCGAGCCGCGCCGTGGCGATGTCGAGCTTGATGCCGTCGGGCAGCACCACGACCGCGGTCCCGAACTTCTGGTGGGTCCTCATCCGGCCGCCGAGCTTCCTGACGATCATGCCCGCGAAGACGATACCGTCCCCTTCCACCACAATGTCGATGTCGAGGTTCTCCACGCGGAGGAACAGGTCGCGGACGATGCCTCCCACGAGATACACGGGGAAGCCGGACGCATCGGCGATCTCGCCGACCGCTTTCAGGGTCTCGCGCACCGCTGACGGCAACCGCTCCTCGAGCATCCCCCGGACGCTCCGCACCGGCTGCGTCCCCGGCTCCGCGGGAAGACCGGCAGCTCCGAAGCGCTGCTCGTGCAGCGATCGCAACAGGTCGGTCCGCGTGATGGCGCCGACGAGCGTGCCGTCTCCGGTGATGACCGGCATGAACCGCTGGCGCTCGCCGATCATCACCTGCTCCACCCGTGCCATGGGCATGTCGGGGACGGCGACGGGCACGCCGGTGGACATGAACTCATCGACCGTGCGGTTCCCCAGGCCGTGGAACAGGGCCTTCTGCACGACCTCGCGGGTGATGATCCCGAGAAAGCGCGTCCCGTCGAGCACGGGCAGGACGTTCACGCTGAACCGCGTCATTTCCTCGTTCGCCTGCTCGAGGGACGTGCTCGTAGGCACGGTCTTGACCGGCGACGTCATGATGTCCGAGGCCGCCCTTCCCGGTACGATGTGTCGCTTCAGAATGTCGATGAGCCGCTCCCGGGTCTCAAGGTAGGTCAGGTCGCGGGCAACGGCGGATGCGGCGGTCAGGTGCCCTCCCCCGCCCAACGGTTCCAGCACTTTTCCGGCGTTGACCTGCGGAAGCCTCGAACGCCCGATGACATGCGTCTTGTCCCCCATCTGCACCACCAGGAACAGCACGTCCAGACCGTCGCGGTCGCGCATGCGATGCGCCAGCGCTGCGAGGTCCGGGACAAAATGGGGCGTGGCAATGGCAGCGATCACCACGGCCACGCCGTTGATGTCGTAGCTCTTCGCGGCGGCCGCAAGTTCATTCAGGACGGCGACCTGCTCGGGGGTCAGGTCCCGCACGATGAAGTCGGCGACGATGTTCAGGTTGGCGCCCTGTCCGATAAGGTAGGCGGCGGCCCGGGCGTCGCGCTCCGTCGTGGACAGGTAGGTGAGTGCGCCCGTTTCCTCATAGATGCCCAGGGCGAACACCGTGGCCTCGAAGGGCGTGATCACGATACCTTTCTGCTGCAGGAGCTCCACCATCAGCGTCGTCGTGGCGCCGACCTCCTCGACCAGTTCTTGCTCACCCTTGATGTCCCCGCCGGTGCGCGGATGGTGGTCATAGAGGTGGACCGACACGCCCGGCCTGCCCAGCGCGTCGGCAAGCTTGCCCAGGCGGTTCGGGTTCCGATTGTCGACGATGATGAGCCGTGTGATCTTGTCCACGTCGATGTTCCGCAGCCGCTCGGTCTCGATGGAGTAGGCTGTCGATTCGAGGAAGAAGTCACGCATGCTCTTCTCCTGCGAGCCGGCAAAGACCAGCTTGGCGCCGGGATAGAGCTTCTTCGCCGCCACCATGGAGGCCAGGGCGTCGAAATCGGCGTTCGTATGACTGGTGATGATCTCCATAGTTCAATTTCGGATTGCGGATTGTAGATTGCGGATTGAAACATCGAGGATCATGAATACCTTGACTCTCGTGCTCATTCCGGAACTGCGCCATCGCAATCGGCATTCACGTGATTGGTGATGATGTCCATCTATCTGGTCCCGCTTGCGGATTGAAACATCTCGAGACCTGAATACGCTAAACCCGCTTCTCGATCCGCAATCCGCAATCCACTCATCCTCTCGGATGGTATTTCTCGTGGATCCGCTTGAGCCGCTCGCGGGAAACGTGGGTATAGATCTGCGTCGTCGAGATATCGGAATGGCCGAGCATGGCCTGCACGGCGCGGAGGTCTGCGCCGTTGTCCAGGAGATGGGTGGCAAAGGAGTGGCGCA
>JAFNGD010000162.1 GCA_017885365.1 Nitrospirota bacterium | reverse complement strand
TGAGACCGTCCTCCCCGTTGATGGCAAGGGTGACCTCGTAGCCTTCGTCGGTCAGGATCGTGTTGAAGAGCTCACGAGCGCCCTCTTCATCGTCAACAACAAGGATTTTCATCTATTCTCCCACAGCGTTATGATATTGAAATAAATATCATAAAAAACCCCAACCGTCAAGGTAAGGGCCCGCAAATCATTAGGTGTTCGCCACCTGGTCACGAACCGGCCGCCGGTAAAGCCCCTTGAAATATCAGCTGTTTCCCTCGTACAAAAGCCGGAGCCCCTGGAGCGTAAGGTCCGGCCTTACCTCGGCGATGGTCTTCGTTTCAGGCGCGACCAGTTCGGCCAACCCGCCAGTGGCGATCACCTTCGCGTCCGCTCCCAGCTCTTTCTTCATCCGTTCCACGATCCCGTCCACCAGCCCCGCGTAGCCATAAAGGATGCCCGNNGCGCTGACCGTGTCCCGGCCGATGACCGTGCGCGGCCGGACGAGCTCGACGCGCGGCAGCTTTGCCGCACGCTGGTATAACGCTTCTGCCGAGATCTTCACGCCGGGCGTGATGGCGCCGCCCAGGTAGTCCCCGCTCTTCGTAACAGCGCAGAACGTTGTGGCCGTCCCAAAATCCACGATGATCAGCGGTCCGCCGAAGAGCTTGTATGCAGCCGCCGCGTTCACGATGCGGTCCGCGCCGATCTCCCGGGGATTGTCGTACTTAAGCGTGATCCCCGTCCTGGTCTCGCTGGTCACCACCAGGGGCTCGAGCTTGAAGTACTTTCGGCACATGTCGCTCATGATCGGAAGGAGCGGAGGCACCACGCTCGAGATGATCACCCCGTCGATCTGTTTGAACTCGATGCCTGCGAACCCGAACAGGTCCTTGATGATCATGGCATATTCATCGGCCGTTATGGAAGCCTTGGTCCCGATGCGCCAGCTCTCGCGCAGACGTTCCCCGTCAAACACGCCGAGCACAACGTTCGAATTGCCGATGTCAATGGCAAGAAGCATCTTCCCTCCAAAACGATCAGGGTCAAAGGGGCAGGGTCCAGGGCCGACGGCAGCCGCTTCACAAGCCCTGTTCCCGTGTCTCCCTGCCGCCGCATCCGCCGCGTCAGGATTTTCCCTTCACGATCGTCACATCTCCCGCTGCGACCTGCTGTCGCGTACCATCGTCAAGCTCCAGGATGAGCCTGCCCTCCGCATCTACGCTGCGGGCAAACCCCTCCAGCCTTTTCCCGGTTGCGCTCACCGTGACGCGATTCCCGAGGGTGACGTTCAGCCCTTCCCAGGCCTTGAGCACTTCTGCCTCGTTCTTGAGAAAGCGCTGATACCAGTGGTCAAGCCCGGCCAGCAGCTCTTGTACGAAAGCGGTCCGGTCAACGGGAGCGCCCGATTCGACGGCAAGGGTCGTTGCTGTTCTCCGCACGTCGGGCGGCAGTTCCCGCGCATCCATGTTCACATTCACGCCGATGCCGAGCACAATGTGCCTGATCCGGTCCGGCTCGGCGCTCATCTCGGTGAGCAGGCCGGCGACCTTCTTTCCGGAGACCAGAACATCGTTCGGCCACTTGATCCCCGCCGGGATCTTGAGGTGCTCCCGGACCGCGGCGGCAACGGCCACCGCCCCCATGAGCGTAATGAGCGGTGCCTTGTGTACGGGAACTGCAGGCCGGAGAATGACGCTCAGATACAGGTTGCCCCGCGGTGACACCCACGTCCTGCCCAGCCTGCCCTTTCCCCCGGTCTGGGTCTCTGCAATCACCACCGTACCGTCCACGGCACCTTTCTGCGCAAGATCCATGGCAAGGGTGTTCGTGGAACCGGTCTCGGCAAGATAAACGATTTCCCTGCCGACGGTCCTGGTCCTCAGTCCTTGCTTCACATCACCGACGACGATGACATCAGGCGTTGAGGTCAGACGGTACCCTTTTGAAGGGACGGCTTCAATGCGGTATCCTTCTTGTTTCAGGGCCTTGATATGCTTCCAGACCGCTGTGCGGGATACTCCCATCGATACTGCAAGTTCTGCGCCGGACACGAAACCGGATCGGGAGGATCGGAGGAGGAGAAGGATGTCGTCTTTGTTCATCGCATGGAAACTCCCGGCAGCAGGCTGCGGTTTGGCGCTCGCTCCTGGATTCAGCCGATGGCCGGACAACGCCGGTCGAACAGCATGACCGCTGATGACGATCCCCGTGATCCGTTATTTTATTTTCATGCTGATATCAGCAGCAGGGGCGGAGTGGGTCAGGCTTCCGGATGAGATGAAGTCGACACCGGTCTCGCCGATCACTTTCACGGTATCGAGGGTAACGTTGCCCGATGCTTCCACGAGAACGCGTCCTCCCACAATGCTCACGGCCTGTTTCATGAGGTTCGGCGGCATGTTGTCGAGCAGGAGCATCGTGGCACCGGCCGCCAGGGCCTCGCGGACCTCGTCCAGCGTCTTCACCTCGACCTCGATCTTCAGGAGCGGATGGACCTTCTTTCGGATGTCGGCCATGGCCTTGATGATGCCGCCAGCCGCCGCAATGTGGTTGTCCTTGACCAGAATGCCGTCGTACAGCCCGAAACGGTGGTTCCTGCCGCCGCCCATGCGCACCGCGTATTTTTCCAGGGCCCGCAGCCCGGGGAGCGTCTTCCGGGTGTCCAGGATCTCGGCACGGGAGCCCTTCAGGATCTCGACGAACTTTGCGGTGTGCGTCGCGATGCCCGAGAGATGCTGTATCAGGTTCAAGGCGACGCGCTCACCCGCCAGAAGCGCCCGCGTCTTCCCCTGCACCTGGGCGATGATGGAGCCGGACGGCACCCGGCTTCCATCGTGGGCGAGCGGCGTGAACTGGACCCAGGGATCGAGCTTTCGGAAGACCTCGCGGGCGATGAGAGTGCCGGCCAGCACCAGGTCCTGCTTCGCGATGATCTCTGCAGTGGCCGAGGTCTCCTCCGGGATGACCGCCTCCGAGGTGATGTCCCCCGGACCGATATCCTCAAAGAGGGCCTCTTCGATCAGTTTGCGGATGAGATGTTCCATGTTCGTGCATCACCTCGACAGGTATTTTTCGACCGACCGCAGCCGCATGCTACCGCTCGCGCATCAATTCCCCAGCATCGCGAGGCTCTGCTCCAGCTTATCGCGTATTGCCTTCAGCTCCTCAAGCCGTGCTGTATCCTTCTCAACAACGGCTTTCGGTGCCTTATCCACAAAGCTCTTGTTCGACAACTTCTTGGAGAACATTTCGATATCCTTGGACGTCTTTGCGATTTCTTTCATCAAGCGATCACGCTCCGCACTTTTATCAATAACCTGGTCCGAAGTGACATAGATCTCTGCGCCGCGGATCGTGCCCGTTGACGATCCCTCCGGCTTTGTTGTGTCGAGAGCTATTGCTATGTGTGACAACCCGGATAAAGATGTCACATACTCGGCTGTTTGTTCAAGGTTCTTAACAACATTCTCGTTCTCAGCACGGATGTTCGCCCTGACTCGCTCTCGAGGTGATATATTCATCTCACCGCGGATATTCCTGATGGAAAGGATCGCATCCATAGGCAAGCGCATGGACTGCTCGATGGCTTCGTCGATATACTTGTTGTCCGACTTTGGGAAGGAGGCAATCATTATCGACTCCTCCTCCCTCCTGATCTTCTTTGGAAGCTTCTGCCAGATCTCTTCCGTAATAAAAGGCATGATCGGATGGAGTAGGCGTAAGGCAGTTTCCAGCGTCATGACGAGCGTCGTCTGTGCCGCCTTTTTTTTGTTCGGCTCTTCATCCTTCAGGGCCGATTTGGAAAGCTCAACGTACCAGTCACAGTATTCGTGCCAGATGAACTGGTAGAGCGATGAAGCCGCGTCATTGAACCGGTACTCGGCGAGAGCGGACTGCACCTCCCGGGTAACGGTGTTCAACCGCGAAACGATCCAGCGGTCAGCAAGCGACGAGTCGTTCACCAGGATCCGGTCGTTCGGTACGAATCCTTCTTCAAGATTCATCATCGCGAAGCGGCTGGCGTTCCAGATCTTGTTCGCGAAGTTCCGGTAGCCCTCGATGCGCTCAGCGGACATCTTGATGTCACGGCCCTGCGCTGCGAAAGCCGTGAGCGTGAACCGGAAGGCATCAGTGCCGAACTGCTCGGTCATTTCCAGCGGGTCGATGACGTTCCCTTTGGACTTGCTCATCTTCTGGCCTTCAGCATCGCGCACCAGTGCGTGGATATACACATCGCGGAACGGTACCGCCTCCATGAAATGGAGACCCATCATGATCATCCTGGCCACCCAGAAAAAGATGATGTCGAAACTCGTGACCAGTACGGAGGTCGGATAGTAGGTCGAAAGCTCCTTCGTCGGCTCAGGCCAACCAAGCGTTGAGAAGGGCCAGAGGGCAGATGAGAACCAGGTGTCGAGGACATCAGTCTCCTGCCGGAGGTTTTTGCTCCCGCACTTCGCGCAGGCGGACGGGTCAGTACGGCTCACGGTGACGCCACCGCAGTCGTCGCAGTACCACGCCGGGATGCGGTGTCCCCACCAGATCTGGCGCGAGANNACGGCTCGACCACGGTCTTGCAGCGATAGCACTTCCCGATCGAATGGCCGTGGTCCTCTGTCTTGACAAGGAACCCCTGCTCGCTTAAAAGCTCGGCGATCATGCCCCGTGCCTTCTTTGCGGGCTTGCCCGCGATCAGCTTCAGCACATCGGCGTGAACGTCAGGGATGTCGGCAAGGACCTCCGCCCGGTCGTTCAGGATCTTG
>JAFNGD010000161.1 GCA_017885365.1 Nitrospirota bacterium | reverse complement strand
GAACTTCACATCATCGAGCGCGAGGAAATCATCACGCTGATGATGATGCCGGAGAATGCCTCGCTCCGTGCCAGCTTCCTCCATCTCGATATCGATGCCGAACCGCAGGTCGCAGACCTCATTGACAGAACAAGTCGCGCGGCCAACTCTGTCACGCGGACCTGGGCTGGCAAGACAAAAGGACATCCGCTCATCGATCTCACAGCGGTGCGGCTTGATCCGAATGGCGCGGAGTCTGCCGACGTGCTGTCGCTTGAGCAGATCGACCAGGCGCTGTCGCAGAGCGGCCGTATCGTTCTCGAAGGGCCCGCCGGCCGCGGAAAAACCACGACACTGATACAGCTCGCGCAACGCGCGCGCATTGCCGGCACACCGTTTATAGTCGAACTTCCGGCGTGGACATCATCGCGCCGAGGAATTCTCGAATACATTGCCGGCATGCCTGCGTTCCAGGCCGAAGGTCTCACGCCCGCCGACCTTGCACGCGTCCAGCAGACAGAACCCTTCCTGTTATTGTTGAACGGCTGGAATGAAATCGCAGAGTCGAATTCCGCACAGGCTAACGACGTACTCCGAGAGATCGAACGGGATTTTCCAAGTGCGGGTATCATCGTCGCAACCCGCACGCACCACTTGACGCCGCCGCTACCCGGTGCATTGCGGCTGCGGTTGTTGCGCCTCCAGCGCGTGCAGCGGGCAGCTTATCTTGCAGCCCGCCTTGGCGCGAAAAGCGCCGAGCTCCGCGTTCGCATCGATAGCGACCCGTCGCTCGACGAGCTCACTCGCACGCCGTTCATCCTTTCGGAAGTCGCTTCGCTGTTTGAAGCGGGCGCCGAAATTCCCTCTACGAAAATCGGCGTACTCGACCAGGTTCTCCGTCTGCAAGAACAACGAGACGAACACAGAAACTCGCTGCAAGCAGCGCCGATCTTTGGCCGGCAGACGGACTACATGAAGGCCCTCGCAACTGAGATGCCCCGACGCGGTGCGGTGGCATTGCCCGAGGCTGACGCACGCGCTGTGGTTGCCGACGTCGTACGAGAGCTTGCGGCCCGTGGGCAGATCGAGCCGGTGGGAACGCCGGCAGTCATCGCGACGCTAACGGCTCACCACGTTCTCGAGCGCGTTGACTACCCGCAGACGGCGTTTCAATTCGAGCATCAGCAGCTTCAGGAGTACTACGCTGCGCTCGACGTCCGCGCGCGGCTTCTCGACCTGCGGGACGATGACCACGACGCGACCGGCCGCTTCACGGCCGACTACGTGAACGATCCGGCATGGGCCGAACCTCTGCGCATGATCGGCGAGACGTTTGCCGAGCAGACCGGTGATGGCGGGACCGACAATCGAAACACCCGCGCCGGCGGGAAGCTGGTGGAGATGGCGCTCGCCGTCGACCCCGTATACGCCGGCGAGCTTGCACAGCTTTGCGGCGCGGCCGTTTGGAATGAAGTTCGCGCGGCCGTCGGCGAGCGCTTCCGCGCCCTCTACGCGATCCGCGACGGTAACTATCGGCAGTATGCAGTCGCCGCCATGCTCGCCACTGGCGCGGATGACTTTATCGACATCATCGTGCCGCTTCTGTCGGGACAAGACCAGCAACCGCGCCTTCACACATACCGGCTCTGGCCGGACATCCAGATCTCGTCGCTGGGAGCGAACTGGCGCGAGCAGGTGCACGGCTGGAGCGACGAGGCGCGCGCGAATTTCGTCTCCGAACTGCTTCATCACCGTGTCAATACCGAGGTCGCGGCATTCGCCGCCGATGACAAGTGCGTCGCGGTGAAGAAGGCGGCTGGAACCTATAGGGTCAGGTCTCTTTTGTTGCATGTTGCTCTTTAGGAGGCGGTAGGGTCGGTATGCGTATCTTTTTCATTACTCCCGCCTTATATCCGGGAGCAGCGCCGGATACGGAGGGGAGCGGGATGAAAAGGGCGCTACTCTATTACATTGACCAGCACAGGTTACTATAGTAATATTCAGACATGTACGGAGGTAAAGTGATGAATCCACTTCTCAAACGCATATCAGTTGACCCAAACGTTTGCTTCGGCAAACCCTGCATCCGAGGTACGCGCATCTGGGTGTCACTCATTCTAGATTTTCTGGCAAACGGCATGACTAACGAGGAAGTTCTTAAGGAGTATCCCCAGCTTACCAAGGAGGACATTCAAGCTGCGATAGCCTACGGCGCGGAGATGTCACGGGAGCGGTTTGTCGAGGTTGCGGCCGGATGAAGTTCAAGCTGGATGAGAACTTCGGATCCCGGACCCAGTTGCTTTTTCAGTCACATGGGCACGATGTTATGACTGTCCGGGACCAGCAGCTTCAAGGCTGTTCTGATCATCGGCTCTATGAAGTTTGTCATGCAGAGCAGCGATGTCTGGTTACACTTGACCTGGATTTTTCCGATGTTTTGAGGTTTCCGCCTCAGCAAGCCCACGGCATTGTCGTCATCAGAGTTCCCCATAATCCCACCTTGCCGCTGCTCGAACAGTTGGTCCGACAGTTCTTGAACACTATCAAAACCATGCCAGTTGACAAGAAGCTGTGGATCATCGAAACAGGACGTATTCGTGTCCATCAAGCCGAAGACGCGGAATCTGAAAAAAAATAAAGCAGGCTCCTACCGTAACCCCGATGGGTTCAGGATGGCGGAAATCCAGATATTGGTGTCGAGGACGGCCCTAATAGCCACGCTTCTCTTCCCGGACTTCCTTCACCCAAGGGACGTTGTTGTTGAAATTGCGTGGTGAGAAAGCATTGAGGCGAATTGTTTTTGGGGATCGGGGCCGGGCCAAGCCAACTATTTAAAATGCCGCAGTAACTGGGAATAAAGTACTCTCTTTATGGCCTTAGGATGTTGTTTTTGCCTTGCAAATAGTCCCTTCAAGAAAGAGGCGAAATGCCAAGAGCAAACCGGCATTACATCCCCGGGTATGATCGGCACATCGCGAGGTCATTGGAGCAAACGGCAGTTATGTGTTGAAGGAATCGCCAATGCCTTATAAGACCATTTTGAGGCAGGAAAATGAAGGCCTAAGGCCTCAGAATGGCTATTATTGGAATGTACTGTAGGAATGTCGGCAACCTAGCTTGGTCCGACCCGACTAACGTATACCATCTGCTGTACAATATCGGCAGGATAAAACCACCTATTCCATCCTTGGCGGAATACCGGGGTACATCGGTTCCTTCGGCCGCGGTTGATAATGGGCTATTGACGACAGCGCATGATGGGCGTATAATCAGAATATCAGAAAATCAGAAAATAGGAGGTTTTCATGCCTACGGTCCGCATTCGTGAACGTGGCCAGGTGACTATTCCTTCTTCCTTTCGGAAGGACCTCGGCCTTGGCGAGAACGACACATTGAACATGGTGAAGATCGATGAGATGCTCATTCTCACGCCTCGCAAGCCATTCGGCGACGCTGTGGCCAGGAAGGTTGAGTCAGCGATGAGGCGGAAGGGGCTGACCCTCGACGATCTCCTGGTTAACCTGAAGGATCAGCGAAGAAAATACAGCCGGGAAACCCATGCGAAAGCCAAGGCCTAAGGTCTTTCTGGATTCGAGTGCCCTTATCGCGGGGATAGCTTCTTCAAAAGGAGCGGCCCGCGAAGTTCTGCGGCTGGCGGAAATAGGCCTATTCATGGGAGAGATCATGGTCTCGCGTCAGGTGGTCGTAGAGGTCGACAGGAACATCACGGCAAAGCTTCCTGAATGCCTGGACGATTTCCGGAACTACGTCGAAACCCTTGCTCCTGTTCTCGTCGCAGACCCGTCTCAGCGGGATATTCTTCGGTTCTCTTCGCTCATTCAACCCCATGACGCGCCGATTCTTGCCGCTGCAGTCGGCGCCAAGGCGGACTATCTGGTGACGTGGGACCAGAAGCACTTTATGACAAAGGGTCCGCGCGCGCTTGCCCGTCCAAAGGTCATGAATCCGGGTGAGTTTTTGCATGAATTCAGACAGTTGTTGCAGCAACAATTTTAGAGACGTTGGTTTTCATGATGCTTTCCGCTGTTTCGTTTAGAGGGCTTATTGATCTTTGCCAAATTAATGGAAAATTTATCAAAGATATAGGACTAAGCCGTCATTCCGGGCTTGACCCGG
>JAFNGD010000160.1 GCA_017885365.1 Nitrospirota bacterium | reverse complement strand
GTGATCATGACCTCGAACATCGGGAGCCAGTACATCCAGGACTACCAGAACGACGAGGCAGAGATGCGACGACGGGTAACGGAGGCCATGCGGCAGCATTTCCGGCCGGAGTTCCTGAACCGCGTGGATGACATCATCATCTTCCATCCGCTCGACGCCG
This sequence comes from Nitrospirota bacterium, assembly GCA_017885365.1. The sequence goes on along the minus strand of JAFNGD010000160.1, from coordinate 3,399 downwards.
AGGTGCTGAAGAAGATCGTAGGCATGCAGGTGACCCTCGTCCAGAAGCGTCTTGCGGACCGGAAGATCGAGATCGAACTGACGGATGCTGCAAAGGAACTGCTCGCCGAGGAAGGGTTCGACATGGTCTACGGCGCACGCCCGCTCAAGCGGGTGGTACAGCGGGATATTTTAAATCCCCTTGCTTCAAAGATCCTTTCCGGGGAGGTGAAGGAAGGGTCGCGCGTACGGGTGGACGCTGAAGGCAGGAAGCTCGTGTTCAGGCCCCTGGTTCGGGACGCGGCCGCCTGACCTGAAAGGATCCCCGGGGGCCTGATACCGTATAACTATAGTTGTAAAAAACAAATAATATGTGATATAATTCTTACTGTGGTGAACATCCTTGGACCATTCTCTTGCGGCCATGAGTACCTGAGGCAAGATGCCTACTAAGAAGCGAAGAAAATCCGTTCTCCGCAAGCCGGCGGTGAAGAAGAAGGCGGCCAGCAAGTCCCCGCCTCGGAAAAAGATCGCCGCTGCTCCTACGAAAGCGGCGGCAAGGCGTGATTACAAGGCCCTCTTTCACCGGAAGCTGACCGAGAACCACCTGTTCTACGAAGTGGGAAGGATCATCGCTTCCGAGACCGAACCCTTCGAACTGATCAAAAAGATCATCTCCGTCATCAACAAGGAAGTCCCCTTCGAGGACGCCGCCGTCTATACCGTCAAGAAGGACATGACCGGGCTCGATCCGTTCTATTATGGCGGGCCGAGTTTCCGGAAAGCCGTGCTCGACACCGTCTACTACGACAACGGCGCGCCGGGGAACATCGCATCGACCGGCGAATCGGCCTTCCTGCAGGATGCCGCCCTCTACGAAGGATTTCTCCAGTATCCCGAAGAGCGGCAGAAACCCGGCAGCTACCTGGGCATCGCCCTCAAGAACGAGAGCCGCGTGATCGGCGTTATGGGCTTCAGCCATAGCGATCCCCATGCCTTCCGGGTAGAGGACCTCGACACTATCCGGACGCTCTCGCCGCTGATCTCGGCGGGGTTCGAGAAGGCCGAGCTTTTCCGGAAAACGCTCGAACTGTCCCGCGTGGACGAGCTCACCGGCCTCATGAACTATCGGGTGCTCATGGAAAAACTGGCCGAGGAGGTGCGGCGGAAGATCCGCACGGGCAGGGCGTTCTCGTTCATCATGATCGACATCGACGATTTCAAGCGGGTCAATGACCGGTATGGCCACCTGGAGGGGAGCAGGCTGATCGCCCAGATGGGGCCGCTACTCAGGACGGCGTGCCGTACCGACAGTACCGACATCTGCTTCCGGTACGGCGGGGAGGAGTTCTCGATCCTCCTGACCGAGACCACGATGGAGGAGGCCGAGGCCGTTGCGGAACGTATCCGCAGGTCGGTCGATGAGTATCCGTTCACCGTGAAGGTCAGCCACCCGACGGAGATCGTCAGCGTCAGCCTCGGCGTCTCTTGCATGGCGGGCGACAAGCAGAAGTCCATCACGGAGCTGATCAACGAGGCGGACATAGCCCTGTACCAAGCCAAGGCGGCCGGCAAGAACCGCGTCGTTTGTTACACCGAAGGCTGCGGGATGCCTGCTGCGAGCGCCACGGATCGCAAGGGGATTCCCTAGGCCGTCAGAAACAGCCGAGCTGGCAGTCCCTGATCCTGATGTTCAGCTCATTGCAGATCGCCCCGATCTCCTGCAGGGTCACGCCGAGCTCCTTCCCCAGTGCGTGGGCCATCTCGCATGACAGCCTGCCGCCGATTGCCGCATTCCTGACCGCTTCCCGGATCTTCTCCCGTTCTTCTCCCACAGCGTCCTCCTTGTCGTTCGGCAACATCATACCCCTGCAGCAGGACCGGCGCAACAGTGTTGATATTCCTGCCCCTCTCAGCAGGGCCAACCGCGCCTGCCTGCGCTCTTGACGCGCCCGCAGGAATGTCCTATTATATCCCTCTTGGAAGACCGCGCGCGGCGCGGCCGCAAAGCACACAAGGAGTCCCTCATGATACATGGTTCAACGCACGCGAAACTGAACGCCTGGGTGAAGGAGGTGGCCGATCTCTGCAAGCCTGATTCTCTTTTCTGGTGCGACGGATCGAAGACCGAGTACGACCGCATGATGGCGCTCCTCCAGGAGCGCGGCATGGCGATCCCGCTCAGGAAGCGGCCCAACAGCTTCCTCTTCCGCACCGACTCCAGCGACGTGGCGCGCGTGGAGGACCGCACCTACATCAGCACGCGGTCGCAGGACGAGGCGGGGCCGACGAACAACTGGGTCCATCCCGACGAGCTCAAGAAGACCATGCGGGGCCTGTACCAGGGCTGCATGAAGGGCAGGACGATGTACATCATCCCGTTCTCCATGGGGCCCATCGGTTCGCCGATCTCGAAGATCGGCGTCGAGCTGACCGACAGCCCCTACGTGGTCTGCAACATGCACATCATGACGCGCATGGGGACGAAGGTGCTCGAGGTGCTGGGAGCAACCGGCGAGTTCGTCCCTTGTCTCCACTCCATCGGCGCGCCGCTCGAGAAGGGGCAGAAGGACAGCGCCTGGCCCTGCGCGCCCATCGAGAAGAAGTACATCAGCCACTTCCCCGAGGAGAACCTGATCTGGTCCTACGGCTCGGGTTACGGCGGGAACGCCCTGCTCGGGAAGAAGTGCCTGGCGCTGCGCATCGCATCGAACATGGCACGGCGGGAAGGCTGGATGGCGGAGCATATGCTGATCCTGCGGCTCACGAACCCGGCAGGCAAGCGCTACCATATCGCGGCCGCGTTTCCTTCGGCCTGCGGCAAGACGAACCTTGCCATGATGCAGCCGTCCCTCAAGGGTTGGAAGTGCGAGTGCATCGGCGACGACATCGCCTGGATGAAGATCCGGAACGACGACCGGCTTCACGCCATCAACCCCGAAGCGGGCTTCTTCGGCGTCGCACCGGGCACGTCCTACGATACGAACCCGATGGCCATGGACACGCTGAAGGAGAATGTCATCTTCACAAACTGCGCGCTTACGGATGACGGCGACGTGTGGTGGGAGGGCATGGCCGACGCGCCTTCCCACGCCATCGACTGGAAGGGCCGGGATTGGACGCCGGCGGGCCGCGAGGACGCCGCCCATGCCAATGCACGCTTCACCGCGCCGGCCCGGCAGTGCCCGGTCATCTGCCCGGACTGGGAGAACCCCGAGGGCGTGCCCATCGACATCATCATCTTCGGCGGCAGGAGGAGCAGTGTGGTGCCGCTGGTGTCTGAGGCTTATTCGTGGGACCACGGCGTTTTCCTGGGCGCGACTGCGGCGTCGGAGACCACGTCGGCGAACATCGGCGCCGTGGGCAATCTCCGGCGCGACCCCTTCGCCATGAAGCCATTCTGCGGCTACCACATGGGCGA
>JAFNGD010000159.1:2341-2546 GCA_017885365.1 Nitrospirota bacterium | reverse complement strand
CTGCAGATCGTGCCCAACCCCACCATTCCTTTGGGAACGATTACATTCCCGATCTTCTCTCCTTCGGGTGCAAGGATCACCCGGTCACTCATCACATAGGGTGACGAAAAGGCGGGTTTGAGCAATCGCAACGCCTGACGAAGGTGCTTTCGCGGAAAATAAGAGATGTTCAGGATCACATCGCCTTCCATGGTCGCCATGTCCA
>JAFNGD010000159.1:0-2267 GCA_017885365.1 Nitrospirota bacterium | reverse complement strand
TCCGCTCGGTGATCTCCACTCCGCGAATCTTCAACTGACGCGAGATCTCACGCGAACCGGTGACGGTCGAACATCTATCGAGAATGGAAAGGATTGCGTGCAGGGTCTTGTTCATTCGTCTTCTCCAAAATCAGTTCCCGATCCGCCCGGTTCCGGCTGAACGGGAATTAGTTGTTTGCAGGTCATGGCCGGCCCCGCGCATGCATGCGTGACCGGGTTCAATCTCCTTAGACGCCGTTGCACAGAATGCGCTCGGCTTCCTTCATGTCCGAATCCATGACATAGGGAATGCCGGTCACTTCCGCGGCCTCCCGGGTCAGGGACACGATATCGCTCCGGTCGATGTGCTTGAGGCCGAACTTCCGCGCCCCCGCCATGAGCTGCTGCAGGCCGAGCTTCAGCTGGTCGGCGAAGGTGTACATGGCCACGGCGCCCCAGGGGATCCGCGCAAAGTCCTTGCCAAACTTGCTCTTAAGCGTTTCGGTAGAGATGAAGATGCGCTCGGGCACATCGCCGAACTTCTTGATGTCCACGGGCAGCTTGTCCTCGTTCACCCACTTCTTGATGTTCTTCCCCACGAAGGCAGGGATCATGAGCGCCCTGCCCATGCAGACCGCCTTGAAATGCGGCGCTCCCAACGCCAGGGCCTTGAAGATGTGATCCTCGAGGGAGAAACCGCCGGCGATGGCCATGTCAGGGACGTACCTGCCCTTCGCCTTGAGCTGAGATGCAAACTTGTAGGCCAGTGACTGGAGGTAGATGGTCGGGANNTCATGCGCCAGGGGCTCATGCCGGTACCGCCTCCCGCACCGTCGATGGTCAGCAGATCGACCTCCGCGTCCGAGCAGAAGCGGATCGCCCGTGCCAGATCGGACACGCGGTAGGCGCCGGTCTTCAGGGAGATGAACTTCGCGCCTACGCTCCGGTAGTGCTTCACCGCCTTCACGAATCCCTCATGTTCGACCATTCCGAGCCGCGAGTGCCGCTCGAACTCCTTGAACTCCTCCTCCTCGAAGGCCTTCTTCACCGACTTGTCCTCGGGATCGGGCAGCACGATGTAGCCCCGTTTCTTGAGCTCCTCGGCGCGTTCGATCGTCTTCAGCTTCACCTCGCCGCCGATGTCCTTGGCGCCCTGCCCCCACTTGAGCTCGATGCAGTTCACGCCGAGCTTTTCGATGGCGTACTCGGCCGACCGCAGCCTTGTGTCCTCCACATTTTGTTGGAGAATGATCTCACCCGCACCGTTGTGCCATTCCTTGAAGCACTTCACCCGCCGCTCGAGCTCGGGCGAGTGCGCGACCTTGCCGTTCTTGAACTGCGCCTGGGGATCCATGCCCACGACGTTCTCTCCGATCACGACCATGATACCCGAGATGGCGGCGCCGATGGCAAGCCCTTCCCAGTTGTCCTTGGCAATATCCGTGGAGCCGAGGGCTCCGGTGAAGATCGGGACATCAAGCTTGATCTTATGCCTGTGGCCCAGCTCGGCCTTCGTGGACACCGCCGGGAAGACCGCCTTGTCCGGGTCCGCCGCCACGCCGAACGCGCCGACGCACGTACCCTGAATGTTCAAATGTCCATAGTCCACGGGATACTGCTTCGTCGCCCCGGCGGTCACCTTGCCGAAAGGCAGCGGATAGATGACCTCCCTGCCGCGATAGGACGACTTGCCCACCTCGCACGGTCCGGGACATCCATCAAGACAGACCGAACAGATCCCTGACTGCGGTGCCGCATCGGGCACCCTATTTTTTGTTCCCGTTGCCGAACTTGCATTCGCCTGGCCTGGGCCCATAATCGTATCTCCTTATGAATTAAGAGATGGTGATTCTTTACTCCCCGAATTCAGTATTACTAAATCAGACGGGCAAATAATGGCAGGGCTCCGACTGCGAACGGAGACCCTGCCGCCACTTCTTTATGCACCATACAGCGCGCAACAGGTCATCAGGAATTGATGATCTTCATTGCCTCGTCACGATAGGAATCCATGAGATAGGGAATCCCCGTGACCTTGGTGCATTCATCGGTGAGGGACATCAGCTCGTTCCTGGTGATCGAATCGATGTTGAAGCAACGGGCGCCCGCCATAAGCTGCTGAAGCCCCACCTTGATCTTCTGGGAATAGCTGTAAATACCGATCGCGCCGAGCGGGATGTTCTGTATCTCGTTGTTTCCCACCAGCTTCTTTACGTCTTCGTAGTTCACGAAGATCTCGTCGACCGTGCTGCCGAACTCGCTGACTGTCTTCGGGAGATCATTGTCCT
>JAFNGD010000158.1 GCA_017885365.1 Nitrospirota bacterium | reverse complement strand
TGCCCGCGGATCTCGGCCTCGTCGTGAAGACCGCCCAGGGACAGGCGGACGAACTTCCGGTTCAGCGCCCGGGCGATGGACTGGCCCAGGGACGTCTTGCCCACGCCGGGAGGGCCGGCAAAGCACAGGATGGGCTCGCGCATCCGCGTCCCCTCCCCTGCGCCGCGCTCGTCGCCCAGCTTCTTCACGGCCAGGTACTCCAGGATGCGGTCCTTGACCTTCTCGAGGCCGTAGTGGTCCGCGTCCAGCGTCTCCTTCGCCTTCGCGATGTCGATGGGAGACGCCGAGAGCGTGTTCCACGGCAGCCCGGTCATCCATTCGAGGTAGGTGCGGATCACCGAATACTCGGGCGAGGCCTGATTCAGCTTCTCCATGCGCGCGAGCTCCCGCCTGGCCTCTTTCTCGGCCTCGGGCGGCAGCTTCGCCTGCTCGATCTTCTCGCGCAGGCTCTTCGTCTCCGAGCCGTCGTCCGCTTCCTCGCCCAGCTCCTTGCGGATGGCCGAAAGCTGCTGCCGAAGGATGTATTCCCGCTCCGCCTTCTGCATCTGGTCCTTGGCCTGGCCCTGGATCTTCCTGCCCAGCTCCAGGACCTCGATCTCCCGGTTCAATACCTGCACGAGCCGCTTCATCTTCTCGGCGACCGGGTCGAGCTCCAGGATCTCCTGCCGCTGGGCGAGCTCCAGGCGGATGTTCGTCGCCACCAGGTAGGCGAGCTGGCGCGGATCCTCGATGTTGAGCGCCGCCGCCGAGAGCTCCTCGGGCATGTTCGGCGTGAGCGCCACCATCTTCTGGAACAGCTCGGCAAGCCCGCGCATCAGCGCCTCGATAGGGACCGTCTTCTCGCTCTCGTCGGGCTTCGCCTTTACCTTCGCCCGGATGAACGGCTCGTTCTGGACGAACCCATCGATGGTAATGCGTTCGATCCCCTGGACCAGCACCCGCAGCGTGCCGTCGGGCGCCTTGACCATCTGGAGGATGCGCGCCATGGTGCCGACGGTGTATACATCGCCGGGACTCGCGACCTCGACGTCCGTCCTTTTCTGTGCCGTGAGGGCCAGGATCTTGTCCCCCACCGTGATATCGTTGATCAGCCTGACGGACTTTTCCTTGCCGATCACAAGCGGGTAGACCGTCATCGGGTAGACCACCGTGTCCTTCAGCGGAAGGAGCGGCAGCTCCGCGGGCACGGGCGGTATCTTTTCAGGTTGTGCCTCGAGTTTGTCTTCCATCTCGTTGCTCCTCGTTGGTTGCGCGGGTTGCGCACGTCTTTGGAACAGCCCTTTGAAACCTTGCCGGATATTCATGTGCAGGTCATCCGAGCTTCCGCAGGACGATCTTGAGCAGGCCGTTCTTGTATTCCGCCGTCACGTTGTCGTGGTCCACGTGGACCGGGATGTAGACCTCGGAGCGGAAATCCCCGTACTTGATCCCCAGCTGGTGGCAGGCAGACATGCCCTCCCTGAAGAAGGTCGGCTGCTCGCGGACCCCTTCCACCACCAGGAGGTCGCTGAACAGGGTCACGCTGATGTCCTCCTCGGACACCCCGGCAATCTCGATCAGGACGATGAGCTGGTCAGGCGTCTCGAAGACGTCCGTCGGCGGACGCCAGCCGGAAGCGACGGGCATTGCCCAGGTGCCGAAGGTCTCCCAGATGTTCTGCAGCGCCGTGTCCGGGCTCACCTTGCGGGAATATTTGTAGGAAATATACCGGTACCGCACATCAACACCTCCTTCAGCGGGCAATTGAAGCTCCCTGCAGCAAGCTGAAGGGATTGCGCTCGCTCCTGGATTTTCCATGGCCGCCGATCGATCATCAACTTATCACAGGGTTGCGGGATTTTCAAGGCATTCCTTCCCGACTCCGCCCATGCGACACGCCCCGGGCAGAGGAAAATAAAAGCCCTGCCGACATGCCGGCAGGGCTGAGCCTGGATCGTATGCGGGAACGCCTATCCCCGGGTCATCTCCCTGAGCCGTTTCACCCGCTCCGCGATCGGCGGATGGGTGCTGAACAGGTTCATGAGGCCGCCGCCGGTCAGCGGGTTCACGATGAACATGTGAGCCGTTGCGGGCTTCGCGTCCTGCATCGGGACGACTTGCGCGCCGCGCTCGAGCTTCAGGAGCGCGCTGGCAAGCCCCTGCGGATGACCGGCGATCGCTGCACCGCCCTTGTCGGCCTCGTACTCGCGGGTGCGCGAGATGGCCATCTGGACCAGCATCGCGGCGATGGGCGCCACGATCATCATCACGAGCGCCGCGATCGGGCTGCCGCCCTCGTCGTCGTCGCGCCGGCTCCCGCCGCCGAAGATCATGGCCCACTGGGCCATCTGCGCCAGCATGCTGATGGCGCCGGCGATGGTCGCCACGATGGTGCCGGTCAGGATGTCGCGGTGCTTGATGTGCGCCAGCTCATGGGACAGGACGCCCTCAAGCTCCTCGCGGTCGAGGACCCGCAGGATCCCCTGGGTCACTGCCACAACGCCATGCTCCGGGTTCCTGCCCGTGGCAAAGGCGTTCATGGAGTCTTCCGGGATGATGTAGACCTTGGGCATGGGCAGGCCGGCCTTCTGGCTGAGCCTGCGGACCGAGGCATACAGCTCCGGAGCCTGCGCCTCCGTGACGGGCTGGGCGCTGTACATGCGCAGCACGATCTTGTCGCTGAACCAATAGGATACGAAGTTCATGACCAGGGCCATCCCAAAGGCGATGATCATGCCGCTCCTGCCGCCGATGGCCGCGCCCACGAACACGAGGAGCACGGTCATGAAGGTCAAAAGGACCACTGTTTTAAACGTATTCATTCTCTGTTTTCTACCTCCTGGATCAAAATAACAGGTGTTTGAACCCTTGTATAAATACCACAGTAAGGCCCCGGAGTCAACAGCCCGCCGGCCCCGGTCCGGTCGTCCTGCCATGAAAAAGCCCGCTCCCGGCATTGTTTATGCCTCGCTCACGGCCACTTTTCTATTGACAACGCTCGGCCCCATTTGTTATATTTGGGCCTGCTCAAAGAGAGCGCGGGTGTAGCTCAGTTGGTAGAGCGCGACCTTGCCAAGGTTGAGGTCACGGGTTCGAGTCCCGCCACCCGCTCCATTGCGAACAAAGGGGCCAGTCGAAAGACTGGCCCCTTTTTGTTATTTCCGCTGGTTCCCCGCAGGCAACTCCCTCCTTGACAAGTGAACGTTCGTTCACTTATAATATCCCCATGCCACGAACACTAAAAGACGCGACCATCCAGTCCCGCATCCGGGAGATCAGGAAGTTCTTCAAGAGCAGCGGCAGGATGCCGAGCTACTCCGAGATCGGCGATCTGACCGGCCTCAAGTCGAAGAACGCGGTCTTCAAGTTCATCGGCAAGCTTGAGAAGCTCAGGGTCATAGAACGGGACAAGAAAGGCAGGCTGCTCCCCCTGGCCATGGCCAAACCGGTGCGAGTCCTGGGCACGGTCGAGGCCGGGTTCCCCTCTCCTGCCGAGGAAGAACTGGTCGACACCCTGTCGCTCGACGACTTCCTCATCCAGAACCGCGAGGCCACGTTCCTCCTGAAAGTGTCCGGCGATTCCATGTCCGGCGCCGGCATCCTGCCCGGCGACATGGTCATCGTGGACAAGGGCCAGACGCCGAAGAGCGGCGACATCGTCATCGCCCAGGTGGACGGCGAGTGGACCATGAAATACCTCCGCAAGCGCGGCGACACGATCACCCTCCTTCCCGCCAATCCCAAGTACCAGCCCATCAAGCCGAAGAACGAGCTCAAGATCGCCGGCGTGGTGACGGCGGTGGTGAGGAAGTATAAATAACCTTGTTGAAAATTGTTTTATGGAGGTTCAGTGAAAACGCGGCTGATTTTAAAGCCGGGAGGACCCGGAAAAGAAACTCTGGTTCGTGAAGTATGATAAAATATCAAGCACATCTTTTGAAAAGCATATATGTAGATGCCGCGGCCTAACGGCTCAACTACTGGTTCCCTCCGTCCGCTCCGCG
>JAFNGD010000157.1 GCA_017885365.1 Nitrospirota bacterium | reverse complement strand
GCATGGTCAGGCTGATCCTGAACGTCGAGGCGCTGGCCGTTCATTTCGAGAAAGCAGCCGTCCGTGAACTCGTGGCGAGCCTGTCGCCGGATATCGAGGTGCAGCCGGAGCAGGCGCAAGAGGCCCCGGAACAGGCGGCTCCGGTTCCTCCGGCAGCAGAGACCGTACAACAGCCCGAAGAAGCTCTCCGCCCTGAGCAGGAGAAGGTCGCGGTAACGGCGGCGTACGAAACAGAAACTGCTCCAACGACAGCCGGGGATGCCGTACCGGCAGCAGCGCTTGCAGCAGCGCTCGAGGAAGAGAGAATACGGGAAGAGGCGCGATTAAAGGCAGCAGCGAAAGCAGCTGCCCGGGAACTTGCGAGACAGCGCGTCGAATCGGAGAGGCTTCGGGCAGAGGATGAGGCGCGGTCCCGGGCCGCTGAACAAGCGCGCCTTGCTGCTGAAGCCGATGCAAAGGCCAGGGAAGAAGAGCGCCGTCGCGAGGAAGCGGAAAGAACACGATCAGAGGCAGAAGCTCGCGCACGCACAGAGGCGGAAGAAAGGGCGCAAGAACAGGAAGCAGTGCGCAAGGCCGTCGAGGAAGCGAGGAAGCGGCAGGAAGAGGAACAACAGGCAGCTGAGCAGGCACGGATGGCGGCAGAGGCCGCGAAGCACGAGGCCGAAGAGGCGAGAGATCGAGCGGAGCTCGAGACAGCCGTGAAGACCGGGACGATGCCGGAGAGCGCAGCAGTGTCGCAGGTCCTTGCCGTCCCATCATCCGACGACCAGCAGCCGGCGCGTCGGAACAAGGGAAGGCATATCGGGGTCGCAGCCATTATCGCTGCGATCCTCGTGCTCATCATCTATAGCACGCGTTCGCCAATAACACAGATCGCTCCGCCCGTTGTTGAGAACGCCCAGCCGCAGTCCGTCCAGAAACCTTCCCCTCCTTCAGACGAGGCAAAGCAGGCAAGGCAGGGAACACCCGAGGATGTTCTGAAGAGCTTACCCAAACCTGAGAAGCTGGCGCCTCTGTATCTGACCGTGCCTCCCGACAGGGTCATGCCTAATCAGACGGTCTATATCGTGATAAAAGGCGATACGCTCTGGGGCATCGCGAAGCGCTTCACCGGGAACCCGTTCAACTATCCCCGGGTGGCAAAGGACAACAGCATCGCCACGCCCGACCTCATCTTTCCGGGTCAGCGGATCCGGCTGGTGCAGGAGAAGCGGTGAGCCTGGATAAAGCATTTAGACACGGAAAAAGCGGATTGAAGCTCCCTGCAGCCGGCTGCAGGGAATCTTCGATCCTTAAGGAAGTTATTGTTATTCTAATCGCTTGCTACAGGGTATCCTTGCAGGTTCCTCCCCCTTGATGGGGGAGGTTAGGTGGGGGTGATGACCGCGAACGTCGGATACTTCACCCTCCCCTCAGTCCCCTCCCATCGAAGGGAGGGGTAGTATAATCCAAGATACCCCGTAGCTTGCTACGGGGAGGTTCATTATGCTAGCGGGAAATAATCCGCCGTTATCCGACTCTGATCCGATTTGATCCGTGTCAAAGGCCGTTATTATCATGTTGCCCGTCCGGGTCGTGACCTATCCGAGGGAGCGTCCTATGCCTGAATCTCTAAAGTCAAAGCTGCTGCGCTGGGGCTTCAACCTCTTCCCCGCCTACTGCTCCACGGGCGCGCGCATTACCTACATCTCCCATGACTTCCGCGAGGTCGTTGTCAGGCTCCCGTTGTCCTGGCAGACCCGGAACGTCGTGGGCACCATCTTCGGCGGCAGCATGTACGCGGCAGTGGACCCGGTCTACATGCTCATGCTGATCAAGAACCTGGGGCCCGACTACGTGGTCTGGGACCGTTCCGCGTGCATCGACTTCAAGAAGCCGGGACGGACCGCCCTCTTCGCGCAATTCCGGATCGACGGGGCCGAGCTCGACACGATCAGGCAAGAGCTGGAACAGGTCCGGCATATGGACCGGGTCTATCACGTGGACCTGGTGGACGAGCAGGGGACGGTGCACGCGTCGGTGGAGAAGGTGGTGTATGTGAGGAAAAAAGTTCCGGCGCACGGGAAAAAGGACAGTGCATGAGGGAAAAACCTTCGAACAGGCAAAGGCGTCTTTTTCTGGTCAGCGCTGCTATCCTGCTGATCGGCCTGGGTAGCGCCGTGGCGATCTATCTTGCTGCTGACAGCGATACGGACGGGGAAGCGGGCTATGAAGTGGCGGGCAAGTTCATCTATCCTGCCATGAACGAGCGCTCCAAGAAATACCAGCATGACCTGGAGCTGTACGGGGGAAAAGCGGCCGTGCTGGCCGATGATTTCAACCGATGGTTCGACGGCCTATGGCACGGACGGACACTTGCGGTCACCGTCGCCTTTCTCTCCGTCCTTCTTTCCTTCGGGTTCTTCGTGGCGGCCAGGAATGCTCATCCGGACCTGAACACCGATATCCGGCAGGAAGAAGACGGGACAGAGAGATGAGGAAGGGCGCATGAACAGGACTCGGCACCGCTCTTGATCATGTTCAAGCAATCCGGCTGCTTTGACGTCGGGCTCTTGTGCGAAGGATGAGGCCGGAGCGTTCCGGGGCTGCGGGTGGAAGAACGGAAAAAGCTGATTGCAT
>JAFNGD010000156.1 GCA_017885365.1 Nitrospirota bacterium | reverse complement strand
CGTACGATGAGGGCTGCCGGACGTTGAAAGCGAGGAAGTACCAAGCATGCATGACCATGGTTCCAAAGAAGGAACGAGCTATCGTGACTCGAGCCTGCACAAGATACTCCTGATAGGGAACCCGAACGTGGGCAAGAGCGCTCTCTTTGGCTTGCTCACGGGGACCTACGTAACTGTTTCAAATTACCCGGGCACCACGGTGGAGGTGACCTACGGCAATGCGGTCCTGAACAAGGCGCGCACACTGGTCATCGATACCCCCGGGGTGAACAGCCTGGTGCCCATGTCCGAGGACGAAAAAGTGACCCGCGACATGCTCCTCTCCGACCGCTCTGATGTGGTCGTTCAGGTTGCCGATACGAAGAATCTGCGGAGAGGGCTTTTGATCACGCTCCAACTCGCCGAGATGACGGTCCCGTTTATCCTCGATCTCAACATGGATGATGAGGCACGGAGCCGGGGCATCATCATTGACCAGGAGAAGCTCTCGCAGCTTCTCGGCATCGAAGTGGTCAAGACCGTGGCCATCCGGAGGAGCGGGATCGACAAGCTATTAAAAGGCATTCAACATCCCCGTCCGTCGCCTGTCGAGGTTCAGTACGACGATGCGATCGAAGGCGGGATACGGGACATCTCGGCGCTGCTGCCGGAGGCGAATATCGCTCGGCGGGCGATCGCGCTGATGGTCCTTTCCGGTGACGAGAGCCTCAAGGGATGGCTGCACGCGAACCTGCAGGACCATGTTGTTTCGGATATCGAAAAGATCCGTCAGGCGACGCAGTCACGGTTCAATAATTCCCTGGGCTATCTTATCAACCAGCGCAGGATGAAAAAGGCCGACGAGATCCTGGCGCAGGTGCTGAGCCTGCACGAGGCTGGAAAGGGCTCAGCCATAGCCTTTCATTTAGGCAAGTGGTCCATGCACCCGGTCTATGGACTGCCGATCCTGTTCGCGGTGCTGTATGTCGTGTATCAGTTCGTCGGTGTCTTTGGTGCAGGAACTGCCGTCAACTTTCTGGAAAAAACGGTCTTTGGAGAATACCTGAATCCCTGGATGACGAAGATCGTTCATTTCATCGTTCCGGTTCCTTTTATCCAGGAGCTCCTGATCGGCGACTACGGTCTTTTTACCATGGCGATCACTTACGCCATCGCCATTGTTCTTCCTATCGTCGGATTCTTCTTTATTGCCTTCAGCTTTCTGGAGGACTCTGGATATCTCCCCCGATTGGCCGTCATGGTGAACAGGGTCTTCAAGATCATGGGGCTGAACGGCAAGGCAGTGCTGCCCATGATACTCGGCTTGGGCTGCGATACCATGGCCACCCTCACGACACGCATCCTGGAAACGAAAAAAGAGCGGATCCTCGTGACGCTTCTCCTGGCTCTCGGCGTGCCCTGCTCCGCCCAGCTCGGCGTTATCCTCGGACTGGTGGCAGGGCTCTCAGTACTGGCCATGGGCATCTGGGTATTCACGCTCTTATCGATGATGCTTCTCGTCGGGTATCTTGCGGCAAAGGTCATCCCCGGTGAACCGTCGGACTTTGTTCTCGAACTGCCTCCGATCCGCGTGCCGCAGCTTACGAACATCCTGGTCAAGACCCTCGCCCGCGTTCAGTGGTATTTAAAAGAGGCGGTACCCCTCTTTATCCTCGGCACCTTCATCCTGTTCGTAGGGCATAAAGTCGGGGCCCTTGCGTATATCCAAAAGATCACCGACCCGATTGTGGTGAATTTCCTTGGACTGCCGAGCCGGGCCGCAGAGGCTTTTGTGATCGGGTTCCTGCGACGGGATTACGGAGCTGCCGGGCTCTTCATGCTGGCCAAAGAAGGGCTGCTCGATCCAATTCAGATCGTGGTGAGCCTGACCGTGATGACGCTTTTCGTGCCCTGCATCGCGAACTTCTTTATGATGGTGAAAGAACGGGGAATGAAAACAGCGTTGTACATGGCTGCGTTCATTTTCCCCTTTGCCTTTGGCGTAGGGGGAGCGCTGAACTGGACGCTCAGGACGCTTCAGGTGAAGTTGTAGTGCTCGGGACCACGGTCACAAACTGTCGATGAAGGAGAGGACATCATGGCTGAGATCAGGAAGATAATCGGGATCGAAGGGCAGGCAGGACATCCTGCGCTGTGCGTGCTGCCGGAGATCGAAAAAGAGGACGAGCTGTTCGAGATCATCTGGACGCTGCGGGAAGACGGAAAACTGACCTTGGACCAGATCGTCCAGAATTGCACCCTGGCGGAGTGCGAGAATATCCTGAAAGATCTTGCAAAGAACGGGTGGATCGACTTAAAGGGCCAGGCCGTTGAACTGCTCCCGAAAGGCGAGAAGAGGGCGAGGGAACTCGTGCGGCGTCACCGGCTGTCGCTTCGCATGTTCTACGACCTCTTCGCTCTGGACGGGGCCGAGGCCGAGGCCTGCAAGTTCGAGCATATTTTGTCGCCCGAGGTGACGGACAGCGTCTGCACCCTGCTCGGTCATCCGCCGAACTCTCCGGACGGTAAGCCCATCCCCAGGGGCGAATGCTGCGCCATGTTCCGGCAGGAAATGAAGCCGCTTGTGGCGCCCCTTGCCGACCTTGTGCCGGGTGAGCAGGCGAAGATCGTGTTCATCACCCCCGGTTCCCACTCGCGGCTCGACCGGCTGTCTGCCATGGGCGTTGTGCCCGGCAGTATCGTGAAACTTCACCAGAAAAAGCCTTCCTACGTGATCCAGCTCGGCGAGACCATGATCGCCGTGGACAAGGACATCACGAAGGAGATTTTTGTGAAAAAAGTGAAATAGGTTCAGCGTGCTTATCGGATCATTCCGACTTCCGAACAGCAGGTAAACAGGATGGAGCGGAGAGCATGCCTGCGCTGTGGCTCTGTTGAGCCATTGATATCGCGCTGGTCGACGAGCGGTAACCGACGGAACAGCACAGCCGGCATTTCCCATGACCTTATGCGGTGAGCTTCCCTAGAGGGAATTCTTGACTACGGGTTTCCCCTAAGCTCCCCTGACGATATGAGCAACACCTCCTGCCGCCTGCTGTTTCAGCGATAACGCGGTTCACTCGTATCAACGGTAATCAGGGAAATTCCTGCAACATATGTTGTCAAGAGTGATATCAGGGGACAGCCGCCCCCGGTATAGGCGGTCAAGGCCTGATTCCGATGAACGTTAGGTAAAACGTCGGGTAAAATCTTGACAATGACAACTTATTCGGTATACTTGACAGCATACCCGAAGAGCCTGATAAACAAAGGCCTCGGTCGGTCTCATTATGTCGCAGCAAAGGACCAACGCGGATAGGAAACAATGAAGACCATTCTGCTCGTCGATGACGAAATGGATATCCTGAAGAGCTTGGGGGAAATCCTGACCCGGTTCGGGTACCAGGTGATCGCCAAACAGGCGGCGCAGGAGGCGTTGGCCTCGGTGAAGGATGGGGCGAATATCGATCTGGTGATCACGGACTACCGGATGCCGGATATGGACGGGCTCGAGTTCCTGCACGCGCTCAGGCAGATGGATTCGTCGGTTCCGGTGATCATGCTGACGGCATACGGTGCGGTAGAGTCCTACCTCAAATCGTTGAGTCTTGGCGTTTTCGAATACGTCAATAAACCGATCAAAGCAAAAGAGCTTGGCAGGATCGTGCAGGCAGCGATCAATTCCGCGGAACAGACAGGAGCATAACGGTCCCGTCAACGGGAACGTTCCTGAACGTAGTTATGGCCCTGTGTCCGGGTAAAACAAGTTTGACAGGCTATGGCTTTTGTGATTTAATAGCCACCTATGAACGCTGACACGTCAGGCTTTAAATTGCATGATATCCTTCTCCTGATCGGGATGGAAGGCCGAACGGGAGAACTGGTCCTGGAGTCGGGGAACAATATCGGCACGCTCCTGTTCCAGGACGGAAAGATCCTTCTGGCCTTCTCTCCCTATACCCGTGCGATCGGAGATCTTCTTGTCGAGCGGGGGGTTCTCACCGATGCCGAGCTCCTGGATGTCCTGAAACAACAGATGACCGGTCCCCATACGCCCGTAGGGGCGCTGCTGCTCAAGACCGGCAAGGTCACGTTCCAGATCATCGAAACCATGGTCCAGGAACAGATCCGGAGGGCGGTGAGGGATTTCAGCACCTGGAGCCCGCTCGAGTTCATTTTTCTCCGGAAGGATGTCCGGTCGTTCGACAGTATCCATCTCCCGGTGCATGAGTTCATCCCCGAGGATGCCGTAAGGGCCGCGTTGGTCTTCGTTGCCGGCATGGCGAATGTCCTCGGACCTTCCTCCCCGATGTCCGCTCCGGTCGCCAAGCCGTAGTACGCTGTTCCTCCCGCCGCAGGTTCTCTACTCACCGCGCAGCTTCGTCCGCAGTTTTTCCCTCGCCTTGTTGAACAGATCACGACAGTATTGAGGACGGAAGTCAGGATAGGTGTGATCGACGGCGAGGTACGTTCCGCTGATCTTCGAATAGTGAAGCGTCGATTCCGCATAGATGCCCTCGCCGATATAGATCCGGTGGGGAAAGTCCTTGGTGGTCGCCAGAACGACCTTTGCCTCAGTAATGTATCCAGGATCGAGGTTGACCACCCGCCGTGATGGGGATGCGGCCAGGCGGGAAAGTTCTTCTTCGAGCTGCATGGTATGAAGCTTGATGCGGGAAAGGTCTCCGGGATCGATCAGGCGCTCGAAGAAGAGGAACATCCTGCGCAGGTCCGTGCCCATCTCATCCCGGTAATAGTCCGAATGTTCCCAGGGCAGGACCTCGCTCCGCATGTCCACGGGGCCATAGGTTTCGGCGAGATGTTCAGCGCATGTTGGGAACAGTCCGGTTTCCCGGGATATCATGCCGACGAAGAGCTTGGCCGGTATCGGCGCATGAAGCTTGCCCATGGCTCTTATGGCAGCAGGGTGGAGCTCAGCCCGCCGGTGCCGGTGAGGGGAAGCTCCAGCTCGACCTCGACCTTGCCTCCGTCCATGTCCCGTTCCGCCGCAATGCGGTATCCCTGCAGGTATCCCTGGATCTTTTGGGTAAAGGTCCCTTCACCGAGGGCCGCGGTGAGCTTCTGATCTGGCCCTACGTTGATCAGTTCGACGATCCTGAGGAGGTTGCGTTCCGCGTCTGCAAGGGCGGCCCGTTTTGCCATCTCGCGCCTGATGGTCGGCGTGGGTGCCTGTTTGGGAGGCAGGCCGATGCCGCGTGCGCGTGCTTTCCCTGCGCTCCAGTCAATGCCTTCGATCGCGGTGACATAGAGCATACGGATATCACGTGCCGTTCTCTGGCCGTCCGCTACCCCGACGTCGACGGAGTCGTTCGCGTATCCCGGCGAGCCGACCTGCAGGCTGTATTGTCCCGCAGGAAGTCCCTCAAACTCATACTTCCCGTCGGCGCGTGTGTTGACCGCGGCCCGCTCGATGCCTTCGGCTAAAAGAACAACGCGTGTTCCCGTGCCGGCGGCCTGGACTCTGCCCGTTATCCTACCGGTGCCTTTTGGCACGGCCAGAGAGATGGGCGCGAGGGATGTCGTTTCCCCGGGTTTCACGACGACCCCGGTCAGCATCAGGGGATAGGGGGAGGACGGAGCCGTCACCTTGATCTCATACGTGCCGGCCGGGAGCTCGATCCGGAACCTCCCGTCCTGCGTGCCGGCGTCCGCCTGGGCTATGGTCTTCCCCTGCAGCTGCGCGGCAATGCGGATGCCTGCTCCGGACGGCGAGACCTGGCCTTCAACTGCACCCTCTTTCTTTCCCGGACAGGCGGTAAGAAGAAGCGAAAGAAGGACAAGACCGATGATGCGGAAACGGCGCATGGCGACCTCCCGATGTGAATTTCGAAAAGTATAGCACAAATTATCTCTTCGGTCACCGGCGATCTGATTTATAGGATTAATACGGTCCGGTATTATCCCTTGACAATATCGTATGGTTTGCTATAGTAAACCCATGCAGCTTACTCGTGAAGGCGATTACGGAATTCGCAGCGTCCTGTATCTTGCGCGTCAGCCGTACAAGAAGATCAGCTTCGTCACCGAGATCTCGGAAGAGTACAAGATCCCGCGCAGCTTCCTCGCAAAGATCCTCCAGAAACTGGTGAAAGCCAAGATCGTCCGCTCCTACCGGGGCGTGAAAGGCGGTTTTTCCCTTGCCCGCCAGGCAAAGGACATCTCGGTACTCGATGTGCTCGAAGCGATCGAGGGCAAGCTCGCGATGAACATCTGCCTGGCTGATAAGAAGAAATGCGACTTTTCCCGCAACTGCCCGATCCATTCGGTCTGGGCCAACGTACAATCAAAGGTCGTCGAAGTTTTAAAGAAGTCTAACTTCGAGGACCTTTCCCGTCATAAAAATTAGATCCCCGAGAACGCCCGTTCAACTCCACCGTAACGAGGAAACCGGCATATGGCAAACGAGATCAAGTATGAGTACGATGCAGTCAAAGGTTTCGCTGTTTCATCGCTCTTCTGGGAGGTCGTCGGGCTGCTCGGCGGGAGGC
>JAFNGD010000155.1:5149-15322 GCA_017885365.1 Nitrospirota bacterium | reverse complement strand
CAAGTTCTCATCGCTGGGCACCGGCGACCACTCGGTCTGCGGGATCGGATCACATGGCGGGGGTTGAGTCTCCTGATCGGTCCGCAGTGTGCGGACAATGACCATTACAGCCCGGGAGCCGAAAGGTTCCCGGGCTTTCTTTTTTTATCCTCCTGTGCTACCCTCACCACATCAAACCTAGAAAATGAATTTAGACAGGTCAGAAGCGGAGTAACATAATAATGAAGGCGGATAAATTCCAAAGCAATCACATATCGGTGATCTGCCTGTCAGAGGAAGATCCGCCTTTATCTGTCCCGTATCCGATTGTATAAATGTCAAATGCCGTTCTTAGGTTGAAAAGAACTACTTGCCGACTGGACATTCGACCATGGCCGAACATCCGCTGACCAGGACCGCCCCCGTCATAGACCGTGAGAAGATCATCATGCCGCGGTACAAGGTCCTGCTGCATAATGACGACGTGAACAGCATGGAGCATGTCCTGAAGACGCTCCGGAAGGTCTTCAATTTTGAAGAGCAGGAATGCATGCGCATCATGATCGAGGCGCACCAGAACGGCCTGGCGCTCTGCATTGTGGAGCCCCTGGAGCAGGCTGAGTTTCACCGGGACCAGCTGCTGTCGTTCTCGTTGATCGCGACGATCGAACCGGAATAAGAGCAGACGCGGGGACGGTGAGGATGACACGGAGACACGGCGACAGCGATGAGCTGGTAGCCGCAGGCTTTAGCCTGCGTTAAGACGGCAGAACAACCAATCCATGCAAAAAAGTAAAATACTGATCACCTGTGCCAAGGGCATTCCGCCTTTCCTGAAGCAGGAACTGCTTTCCCTCAACTGTTCCATCCTCTCCGAGGCCATTGCCGGCATCGAGACCGAAGGGACCCTCGACGACGCGCAGAAACTGAACCTGTCCCTCCGCACCGCGCACCGCGTGCTCTTTGTCCTGAAGGAGTTCGAAGCGAAGGACGCCGATGCCCTCTACCGGGAGCTGTCGCACATTCCCTGGGAGGAGCTCATCCCGGCTGACGGATACGTATGCGTGACCTCGAGCGTCGAGACGCCCTCGATCCGGGACACGCGCTTCGCCAGCCTCAGGTGCAAGGACGCCATCGTTGATCGGATCAAGGACAAGCGCGGTACGAGGCCCGATTCCGGCCCCGAGCGCGGACGGTCGGTGGTGCATCTGTACTGGAAGGACAGCCGCTGCACCGTGTACCTCGACACGTCGGGGGAATCGCTTTCCCGACGCGGTTACCGGAAGATCCCGCTTGCGGCGCCGATGCAGGAGACGCTGGCCGCAGCCGTGGTGCTGGCAACAGGCTGGCAGGGGGAGAGGAGCTTCATCAATCCCATGTGCGGCAGCGGGACCCTTGCCATCGAGGCGGCGCTCATCGGCCTGGGCCGCGCGCCCGGCCTGCTTCGGGGGAACTTCGGGTTCATGCACGTCCCGGGATACAACGAGGCCTTGTGGCAAAAACTGCGCGAGGACGCCCGGAAACGGTCGAAGAAGGAACTTGCCGGAAGGATCATCGCCACGGACATCGACCCTGCCGCGGTCGAGGCGGCCAAGAAGAACGCTGCAACAGCCGGCGTGGAGCACCTCATCCAGTTCGCTGTTTGTGATTTCGCTGAGACGCCGGTGCCCGAGGGCGGCGGTATAGTGGTGATGAACCCGGAGTACGGCGAGCGGATGGGCGATGCGGCACAGCTCGAAGCGGTCTACAAAGGCATCGGCGATTTCCTGAAGCAAAAGTGCGGGGGATATACCGGGTATGTGTTCACCGGCAGCCCTGTTCTGGCCAAGAAGGTGAGCCTCAAGCCGAAGCGCAGCATCCCGTTCTGGAACAGTGGGATCGAGTGCCGGCTGCTGGAGTATGATCTCTATTCAGGGAGCAGGAAAAAGCAGACGCGGGGACACGGTGACGCGGAGACGCGGGGACAAGGGGAGAGGTGAGAGAAGCCACACACTGTGACACGTGACGCGAAGACACGGGGAAGAGAGGCAGAGGGAGAAAGCAGACGCGGAGACGCGGTGATGGAGGCAGCAGCATGGCGAACATCAGGAGTTATCGAGAACTCAAAGTCTGGCGGGAATCGATGGATGTGGCAATGGAGATCTATAAGCTCACGAAATCTTTTCCGGCAGATGAGAAATATTCTCTCGTAGATCAGATCCGCCGATCCTCCCGGTCGGTGGCAGCCAACATTGCTGAAGCTTGGAGAAAAAGAAGGTACGAGGCTGCTTTTAAAAGCAAGTTAAATGACTCTGAATCGGAAGCATGTGAAACCCAAACATGGATCGAGATAGCTCTGCGCTGTGATTATATGGAAAAATCGATGGCTGATCGGCTGGACAAGAAATATGAGAACATTATGGCGAAGCTCGTTATAATGATTCGTGATGCAAACAAATGGACGATTCGCGACACATCAGTTGAATGATGGTTCCGGTTTTTATCTCCGTGTCTCCGCGTCCCCGCGTCTCCATGTCCGCATTGATCACGGCGGGCACTTGGCGCAGACCGAGGTGAAGAGCGCCGTGCTCAGGTACCGGTCGCCGCGGTCCGGCAGGATTACCACGACGGTGCCCTTGTCCATCCGCTTCGCCATCTCGAGGGCGCCCCAGACGGCGGCGCCGCTGCTCATGCCGACGCAGAGGCCCTCCTTGAGTGCGAGCTCACGGGTGGTGGTGAAGGCGTCGTCGTCGCTTACACGGACCTTCTCGTCGGGGAAGGTCGGGTCGTAGTTCTTCGGGACGATGGATTCCTGCATGTTTTTGAGGCCCTGGATCTTGTGGCCGAGATTGGGCTCCACGCCGATGATGCGGACCTTCGGATCATGCTCCTTGAGCCTCCTGCCTGCGCCCATGAGGGTGCCGGTGGTGCCCATGCCCGCGACAAAGACGTCGACTCTGCCGCCCGTCTGCTCGATGATCTCTTTGCCCGTGGTCTCGTAGTGGGCCAGGACGTTGGCCGGATTGTCGAACTGGTTCGGCATGAAATACTTGGTGCCTGCGTCGTCCATCATGCGGCGGGCCACCTTGATGGCGCCGTCGGTACCTTCGCAGCCCGGGGAGAGGATCAGCTCCGCGCCGAAGGCCTCCAGGATCTTCCGGCGCTCCGTGCTCACGCACTCGGGCATGGTGAGCACGACCTTGTAGCCCAGGGCCGCGCCGACCATGGCCAGGCCGATGCCGGTGTTCCCCGAGGTCGCCTCGAGGATGGTGTCGCCCTTTTTGATCTTGCCGGCGCGCTCGGCATCGCGTACCATGAAGAGGGCGATGCGGTCTTTCACGCTTCCCCCCGGGTTGTTGCCCTCGAGCTTCGCGAGGACGTTCACGCGCGGATTCTGATTGAGCGACTCGAGCCTGACAAGCGGTGTGTTGCCGATGCTGTCCAGCACTCCCATGATCGGTTCCTTTCCGGAGCACATCGTGTTCTTGAGTTTTATAGCAGATTTCACCCGGATTGAAAAGGAAATTTCGCCTGCCATGGATGAAGAACGACGTACGGTGACCGCCTGCCGGCCTGGCTGCGGCGCATGCTGCATCGCGCCGTCAATCTCCAGTTCCCTTCCCGGCATGCCGGAAGGGAAGCCGGCGGGGGCGCGCTGCATTCAGCTCCTCCCGGACCTCACCTGTGCGATCCACAACAGCCCTGAGCGGCCGGTGGCGTGCGCGTCCTTTCCTGCCATGGCTGAACACTGCGGGACGAACAGGGACGAGGCATTGCGCCTGCTTGATGAGCTCGAACGGTTGACCAGGACCGGTCCTGACCGTGAAGGACGCCTATGAGCGTGTGGCGTTTTCTCGACAGCGGCCCGGCTTCGGGCGTTGAGAACATGGCTGCTGACGAAGGGCTCCTCCGGGAAGCGGCCAGCCCCGGAGCTCTTCCGGTGCTCAGGTTCTATACCTGGTCCCCGCCCGCGGTATCGCTCGGCAGGTTCCAGCATAAGGAACAGGCAGTGAACGCCGACGCCTGCAGGCGACGCGGTTTCGACATCGTGCGGCGCATCACCGGCGGCAGGGCGGTGCTCCACGGCGACGAGCTCACCTACAGCGTCATCGCGCGCATCGACAATGACCTTTTCCCGAACGATGTCCTCGGCACGTACAAGGTGATCGCGGCCGGCCTTCTCGCGGGCCTGCGCGAGCTCGGCATTGCCGCCGAGATGGTGTCGCGCTCAGGACGGCACGCAGAGATGGTGAAGAGCACCCCCCGGGAGCCCGCCTGCTTTTCCTCTCCCTCGTGGTACGAGATCCTGGTGAAGGGCCGGAAGATCATCGGGAGCGCCCAGCGGCGCGTGGGCGGCGCGTTCCTCCAGCACGGTTCCATACTCATCGGGTATGATCCTGTGCTCGAGGCCGAGGTCATCCCCGGAGGCGGCATGAAGGACGCCGTGACCTGCATCAGGACGGAACTGGGCGGGGAGGCAAGGCTTGAAGAAGTGAAACGGGCGTTCCGCGAAGGGTTCTCCCGGGCCCTGGGTGTGAAGTTTCAGTAAAAAGAGCATAGGCGACCTTCTCTGCGAAGTGGCCGGCAAAGAGGATGTAATCATGAGGGTCACCGAGAAAAAAGTAGCGCAATGATATTGCACAAAAAAAGGCCGGGAGATCATCCCGGCCTTCTGTTTTGCTCCCTGCCCGAAATTCGTCGATCCTCTCACCCCCCCCATCGCGGCCGTCAGTGCCAGCAGATTGTCGATCAGCTCCGGCACGATGGTCATGTCGCTGTCCCTTTCAGCGCCTTCGCCAGGATGGGCAAAAACCCCCTTGCGGGGCTTCCGGGACGCCGAACGACAAATAAGTGCAGTAATAAATAATACGGATTAGCTGCAGACAAGGCGATTTTTTTTTAGTATAATTCTCGCTGACGCTGGGCAGAATTCATACGTTCATGGAAAGGGCGGCCTCGGGCGAAGAGGCCGCGAAAGGGTGCATGGGAATGGCAAAGATCCTTGTGGCGGAAGACAGCGTTACGGAATTGCAGGTCATCAAGAACATCCTGAAGGAGGCGAACCACGAGATCATCACGGCGGGCGACGGTGAAGAGGCCGAGCGCAAGGCGCGATCAGAGCCCGTGGACATGATCATCCTGGACGTCATCATGCCGAAAAAGAACGGTTTCCAGATATGCCGCGACCTTCGCATGGATGCACAGTTCAAGGATGTGCCGATCATCATGATATCCTCGAAGAACCAGGAGAGCGACAAGGCGTGGGGCGTCAAGCAGGGCGCCACGGAATATCTCGCCAAGCCCTTCGAGCCCATGGATCTCCTGCTTGCCGTCAAGAAACATCTGAAGAAGAAATGACGCACGCAGCGGCCCGCCCGCCAGCAGAGAGACCGGCATTTTTCGGCGCCACCGTCCAGGGAGAAAGGAAAACCGCATGAAAACGTCGCTGCCTGATTTCATAGGTGAGATCCACCGGAGCAAGAAAAGCGGCCTTCTTTCCGTCAACATCAAAAAAGCCAATACGCTGCTGAAGCTCTATTTCCGCGACGGCGAGCTCTATAACATCACCTGCGGCGGCAGCAAGGGTGCGGAGTGTCTGACCAGCACGCTGGGGGGAGACTTTTCGTCGTACTTTTTTATGCCCGATGTGGCGTTGCAGGCCAGTGACAGCACTCTGCCTCCCCTGGAGGACATCATACGCTTTTTCAATAATCCCACGGCTGCAGTTGAAGTGGCGTCCCCTCCGGGCGTGAGCGCGGGACAGCCGCCACGGCCGCCGGCCGCCGCGACGGCGGTTCCCGAAGCACTCAAGCTGGCGCTGATCAGGCAGATCGGGCCTGCGGGCGCGAAGGTCCTGGCACGGATCGTCGAGCAGAAGTGGAACGCCTCGTCGCCGCCCACCCACGATGATCTGCGCCGGCTGATCGACCTTCTGAAACAGGAGATCGATAGTCAGGCCGACCGCGACGTGTTCGTGAAAGAAGCGAACGCTATTTTATCCTAATATCCCGGAGCAAAGGAGATCGAAGACCCCATGAAGATGACCATCAAAACCAGAACCATCATTCCCGTGCAGATCATCCTGATCCTCGTCATGACCGGCCTGGCGTTCTTTAATTACGTCTCGCAGGTCGCGCTGCTCAACAACGAAGTGGAGGACAACCTCAACAGCGCCCTCAAGACCGGATATACGATCATCGACAACAATCTGAGCCTGTACCAGCAAATGGCGACCCTGGTGGCGGAGATGCCCACGGCGCAAGCGATCTTCGCGAAAGGGGACCGGAACAAGCTGTATGCCGAGTTCTCTCCCGCGTTCCAATCGCTGCAAAAGCGGTTCAACCTGTTCCAGTTCCAGTTCCATCAGGCGCCGGCCATCTCCTTCCTCCGGATGAACGATCCCGCGAAGTTCGGTGACGACCTATCGACGTTCCGTTTTTCCGTGCTGGCCGTGAACAAGGAAATGAAAGGCGTGCGGGGGCTGGAGACCGGAAGAACGGGCATCGGACTGCGCGGTGTCGAGCCGATCTTCAGTAAGGGGTACCACTACGGCTCCGTCGAGTTCGGCGGAGATCTCCTGCCGGTTCTGGAAAATATCAAGCGGGCATTCGGCGTCGAAATGGGCATCGCTCTGTCCTCACAAGCAGCGGCCATCGTGTTTCCCGACTGGCAGAAGAAGACGAGGTCGTACGGTGATTATATTCCCTACTTCGCGACGAAAACGGACCTGATCATGGGAGCGCTGAGCGCCCCGCTGTTTCAGCGGGCCGCTGCCGCAACCCGGGACCGGGCTGTGGTGGAACAGGTGAACGTCCAGGGCAGGGATTACTCGATCGCGATCGCTCCGCTCCTTGACTTCGCAACCCAGAAGGTGGGTTATCTCTATCTTCTGAAGGACCGCACGGAGACATTGGCAAAGATCAAGAGATCCTTATACATCAATATCGCGGTATATGCATCCATTCTGGTCATCGTCTCCCTCGCGATCGGGTTCGCAATCACCCGGAATGTCATCAATCCTGTGATCGGCCTGACGCGCATGGCCGATGAAATATCGATGGGAAAACTCTCGGACAAGGTCGATGTACCGGGGGCGAAGGACGAAATCGCGACGCTCGCAAAATCCATTGACCGGATGCGGGTGAGCATGAAAAAGCTGCTCGAGTAGCGCCGAGGTACCACGGGTCCGTTCCTCGTCAGTTCGTCATACCTTGAATCCAGGAGCGAGCGCATTCCCTGTAGCGTGCTGCGGGGTTAGCGAGCGAGTAGAATAACGAACTTCCCTGAGGATCGAAGCTCCATGCAGCTATCCGTAGGGAGCTTAAATCCAGGAGCGAGCGCATTGCCTGTAGCGTGCTGCGGGGAGCTTCAACACAAAACGAAAGGCCGGCAAAGAAATCTGCCGGCCTTTTTATTGTTTCTCCGATCGAGACAGCCCTGGTTCATCTTCCCCCTGCAGCCATCAATGCCAGCAGTTTGTCGATCAGCTCCGGCACGATGGTCATGCCGCGGCCCCGCAGGAGGGCCTGCATTGACGCCAGCAGTTTGGCGTAGAAGCCCGTCGGGAACCGGTAATAGACAACGATGACGAAGAAGGTGAGGAAGAGGACGAGCAGGAAGGTCCCCTTGATCTGGGGGAAGACGCCGCGCACCCATCCCTGCGTCCTGCCGCGGTAGTATGCGGCCTTGATCCGCTCCCAGAGCGGCTCCTTCAGCAGGTCGTCATGGCTCACCTTGAGCGCATCATAGGCGCTCAGGGTCCAGATGAGCGGCGCCGTCGGCGCAAGGATCAGGCAGACCGCGAAGATCCCTTCCACGATGAAGCGTGCATCGCTGTTGTCGAGGAGCGGCCAGGCGAGGAAGGTCAGCACGACCGAAAGAAGGGAAAAACTTTCTATGACGGCAAGCACCGAGAAAAGACTGCCCTTGACCGGCTGTCCGTTCAGGAACTGCCCCCACCCGGGGACAACGAGCGATCCGAGGAAGGGCACGACGCGGTTGTTCACGCCGCGGAAACGGGTCTTGCACGTCCGGGTTGAGCCGCGATAGGCGTCGGCGGCGTTCGAGACCCAGAACAGGAGGATGCAGAAGAGCAGGGCCTCACTGCCGAGGAACATCGAGGAAAGGGATGTCCCGCTTGCCCGCAGGAACCGGAGCAGCTCATCGTCATAGATCACGAACAGCACAGCGCCTGCCAGTACCAGGAGCTGCGAGACCAGGAACGCCGCACCCTTAAAGAGCTGGTCGTTGTACAGCTGGCCGCCTCCCCAGTAGAACATCGAGAGGTCGTAGGCCTTGGACGGGTCCTTCTCCTCCCGCGGCGGCGCCTGACGGGGAGCCGGCTTCTTCTCCCGCAGGTATGCTGCCGGGTCCTTTATCTCCCACACTTTGTCCATAGATCGTTTTTCCTGGGGAAAAGCAGGCATGCTCCGTCCTGCCCGGGACTCTGCCGTGTCGGGAAGGTGCTGAGCTTTCGATAACTATAGCAAAAAAAAGGGGGCTTGCACAGGCGAAATGAACCTGGAAAAAACATTGAGACAGGTCAGAAGAGGATTTACCCCATCACTATCCGGCTCTTGTCCGATCTGATCAGGGTCAAGTGCCGTTTTCGGGGCCGGTGCATTGCAGGTGCAGCCATTGCGGCGGATGCGTCCGCGCCATGCTGCCGCGTAGTCCGCAGTTTTCGTTTGATTTTACACGGTTTCGATGTTATTATACCGGTCACCTTTCGAGGAAAAGCACTTGTGAAATAAGGCATTACACTCTCCTCCCGGGTCACAATCATTCTCGGACAGAAAGCAGGCACCAGGCACATCATGAAACAGCGTATCGTTGAACTATTGCGTACGGTCGGGACCGCACTCGTGAATTTCCTGCGAATGCTGTGGCAGGGACATATCCTCCCGTGGCTGAAGGCCCTGACCTTCAAGAAGGCGATGACGATCCTTGGCCTGTGTTTCGTCGCGGGGATCCTCTTCGTCGTCCTCCTGTTCTACATCCTGTCCTTCAACCTTCCCACCGTGGAGTCGCTGAAGGACTACAAGCCTTCGCCCGGTACGACCATCTATGCCGAGGACGGCCGCGTGGTGGGCCAGATCCGGATCGAGAAGGGCATCTACGTGCCGCTCCAGAAGATCCCGAAATACATGAAGGACGCCATCCTTGCCACCGAGGACCCGCGCTTCTACGAACATTCGGGCATCGACTATCGCGGCATCCTGCGAGCGGCGCTCAAGAACATCATCCGGCTGCGGATAAGCCAGGGCGGCAGCACTATCACGCAGCAGCTGACCAAGGTGGTGTTCCTGTCGCCGGAGCGGAGCTTCATCCGCAAGATCCGCGAGATCATCCTGGCGCGGCGGCTGGAGAAGGAGATCTCGAAGGACGAGATCCTGGAGCTCTACCTCAACAAGATCTATTTCGGCCACGGCGCCTACGGCGTGCAGATGGCAGCCAAGACCTATTTCGGCAAGGACATCTCGGCCATCAACCAGGGCGAGGCCGCGCTCCTGGCGGGCCTGCCCAAATCGCCCATGGTCTACTCGCCCTACAGCGACATCGACCTGACCAAGCACCGGCAGTCCCAGGTGCTGCACCGGATGGTGGCCGAGGGCTACCTCACCGAGGCGCAGGCGACACTGATCTACAACCAGCCCCTCAATCTTGAGNNTACATCCTTGCCAAGTACGGTGAGGACAAGCTTTTCCAGGGCGGCATCAAGGTCTACACCTCCATCGACCTCGACCTGCAGCGCACGGCAGTGGCCTCGCTCAAGGAGGGCCTCCGGGCGCTCGACAAGCGCCAGGGGTTCCGCGGCCGCGTGGGTCACAAGGAAGTGAAGGCCACGCCAATGCAGCCCGGGGCGCTTCGCGTGGTGGTGAAGCCCGGTGAGGTGTTCAATGCCCACGTGCTCGCCGTGGGCGACTTCTACCTCACGGTCAAGGGACGGGGCATGGTGGGCTACGTCCTGAAGGATGACATGGCCTGGGCGCTGATCAAGCCCAAGAAGCACAAGGACGCTCCCGATGAGTTCAAGATGCCGCTGGAGATCGTCCAGCCCGGCGACATCATCAAGGTGCGGTTCCGGGACTACGATAAGAAGAAACAGACCGCGTCGTTCCTGCTGGAGCAGACGCCCCTGGTGGAGGGGGCCGTGGTGGTGCTGGAGCCCTACACCGGCTACATCAAGGCCATGGTCGGCGGATATGATTTCGT
>JAFNGD010000155.1:0-4995 GCA_017885365.1 Nitrospirota bacterium | reverse complement strand
CGCAAGGCCGGCATCACGAGCCCCATCAACGAGGACTACACCTCGGCGCTCGGTTCGTCGGTCGTGTCGCCCCTCGAACTCACCTCGGCCTACGCCACCTTCGCGGCCCAGGGCATACGCTCCGAGCCGATCCTGATCAGGAGCGTGGTGGACGGCCGGGGGGCCGTGCTCGAGAGCTACGAACCCCAGCCCCAGGAGTCCATCGACAAGGTCACGGCCTACCTGGTGACAAGCCTGCTCAAGAGCGTGGTTGAGGAGGGCACGGGCCGGGGCGCGCGGGGCTTGAACAAGCCGCTGGCAGGCAAGACCGGGACCACGAACAACTATGTGGACGCCTGGTTCGTCGGGTACAGCCCGAGCATCGTTGCCGGCGTCTGGGTGGGCTATGACAATGCTCAGGCTTCGCTGGGCGACCGGGAGACCGGCGCGCGCGCAGCGCTGCCGATCTGGGTCGGCGTGATGGCCAAGGCGCTGGCCGACAAGGAGCCCGAGGAGTTCCCGGTGCCCGATGACGTGGTGTTCACCAAGATCGATCCCGAGACCGGGCTGCTCGCCCGCGAAGGCGCGGCGGACGCCTACCTTGACGTGTTCCGGAAGGGCACTGAGCCGACCCAGTACGCAGAGACCAAGAAGGGGCCCAAGGCGGGCCAGTTCTACATGCTCGACCAGGGCGAGGGCGACTTCCTGCTGATGAAGAAAAAGAAGGCCATGGAAGAGGCGAACGACTGAGGCAATTGCGGATTGCGAATTGCGGATTGCGGAATAACGACGAGAAGGACAAAGCAGAAAGAAAGGTTTTCACCGCAGAGGACGCAGAGGAATGCGGGAGGATGATCTTAAGGACACGAAGAACGGCAAGGCATTCAGTTTTTAATCTCATGACTTCCTCGCGATCTTCGCGCCTTGGCGGTTCAAAGATTCTTAGCCTTGGTTGATTGGATCGAGAAAGAGCATTATGGACTATAAGACCACCCTCAATCTGCCGAAGACCGACTTCCCCATGAAGGCGAACCTGAAGGACCTGGAGCCGCGCACCATCAGCCGGTGGCAGGAGCAGGGGACCTACCGCCTGATGCAGGAGAAGAACGCGGGCAGGCAGAACTACATCCTGCATGACGGGCCGCCGTATGCCAACGGCCACATCCACATCGGCCACGCGCTGAACAAGACGCTCAAGGACATTATCGTCAAGTACAAGTCCATGCGCGGGTTCGCCGCGCCCTATGTCCCGGGCTGGGACTGCCACGGCCTCCCCATCGAGCACCAGGTGCTCAAAAACCTGGGTCCGAAGAAGGACACCCTGTCCCAGGCAGAGGTCCGCAAGCTCTGCCGCGAGTATGCCGAGAAGTTCATCGACATCCAGCGCGACGAGTTCAAGCGGCTCGGCGTGTTCGGCGACTGGGACAACCCCTACCTCACCATGAACTACGCCTACGAGGCCGCCATCGTGCGGGAGCTCGGCAAGTTCGTGGGCTCCGGCGGCGTCTATAAAGGAAAGAAGCCGGTTTACTGGTGCGGGTCCTGCGAGACCGCGCTGGCCGAGGCAGAGGTGGAGTACGGGGACCACGAGTCGCCATCCATCTCGGTGAAGTTCGGCCTCCCCGACGCGGCACAGGCGCTTCCCTCCCTCGCCGGGAAGAACGTCAGCATCGTGATCTGGACCACCACGCCCTGGACGCTCGTGTCCAACCTTGCCGTGGCGCTCCATCCCCAGTTCGACTATGTGGCCGTCGATATGGGGCAGAACAATGTCCTGATCGTCGCCGAGGCGCTGCTGAGCCAGTCGCTCCAGAAGTTCGGCATCAAGGACCACAGGGTCCTCGAGAAGTTCAAGGGGAAAACGCTCGAAGGCCTGAAGGCCCGGCACCCCTTCTTGGACCGCGAATCGCTCGTCATCGTCGGTGAACACGTGACCCTCGAGGCAGGCACCGGCATCGTGCACACGGCCCCGGGCCACGGCCAGGAAGACTACGAGGTCGGCCTCAAGTATGGCCTGGACGTGTACGCTCCCGTTGACCACAAGGCGCGGTTCACGAAAGAGGCCGGCGTCTTCGTGGGCGAGCATGTGCACAAGGCGAACAAGGGCGTCATCGGCCTCCTGAAGGAGAAGGGCGCGCTGCTCGCCGAGGAGAAATTGTCGCACTCCTATCCCCACTGCTGGCGCTGCAAGCACCCCGTGATCTTCCGGGCCACGGAGCAGTGGTTCATCTCCATGAAGAAGAACGACCTTCTGAAAAAGGTCGTCGAGAACGCGAACGTCGTCACCTGGGTTCCGGGGTGGGGCAAGGACCGGTTCCTCTCCATGGTCCAGGACCGGCCTGACTGGTGCATATCGCGTCAGCGCGCGTGGGGCGTGTCCATCGTTGCCTTCACCTGCAAGGACTGCGGCCAGCTGCTCCTCGACAAGGCCGTCATCGACCATGTGGCGGACATCGTGGAAAAGGAAGGCGCCGATGTGTGGTTCACGAAGACGTCGGCAGAGCTCCTGACCTCCGGAACAGCCTGTAAAAAATGCGGCAAGAAAGACTTCGAGAAGGAGATGGACATCCTCGATGTCTGGTTCGACTCGGGCGTGAGCCAGGCCGCCGTGCTCAAACAGCGCAAGGAGCTGTCGTGGCCCGCGGACCTGTACCTCGAGGGGAGCGACCAGCACCGGGGATGGTTCCAGTCGTCGCTCCTGACCTCCGTCGGCACGACGGGCAAGGCGCCGTACCGCTCGGTGCTGACCCACGGCTTCACCGTGGACGGCTCTGGCAAGAAGATGAGCAAGTCCTCGGGCAATGTGGTTGCACCGCAGGAGGTCATCGACAAGTACGGTGCGGAGGTGCTGCGGCTCTGGGTCTCGGCTGCCGACTACCGCGACGACATCCGGATCTCGCCTGAGATCCTGGCGCACCTTGCCGAGGCGTACCGCCGGATCCGGAACACCAGCCGGTACCTCCTCGGCAACCTCTCGGACTTCGATCCTGCGAAGGACTCGGTCGCTGACGACAAGCTCCTCGAGATCGACCGATGGGCCCTGCACCGCCTGCAGAAGCTCACGCAGCGGATCGGCAAGGCCTACGACGATTTCGAGTTCCATATTGTGTTCCACGCGATCCACAATTTCTGCGCCGTGGACATGAGCGCGTTCTATCTCGATGTCCTGAAGGACCGGCTCTACACGGCACGGGCCTCGTCAGCGGAACGGCGTTCCGGCCAGACCGCCATGTACAAGGTCCTCTCGACGCTCGTGCGGCTCATGGCGCCGGTGCTCTCCTTCACCGCCGACGAGGTCTGGAGCTATATGCGGGACGCCGCTGGGACGCCGAGCGTCTTCCTCGCCGATTTCCCGCAGGCCGAGGCGAAGTACGTGGACGATAGCCTCGAGGCGCGGTGGGACAGGCTGCTCGCGGTGCGCGGCGAGACCGCCAAGGTGCTGGAGGCTCTCCGGAGGGACAAGAAGATCGGCCACTCCCTGGACGCCGGCGTGACGCTCTATGCAGAGGCCGGTCTGTACGAGCTCCTTGCCCGCCACGGGAACGACCTTCCCTTCATCTTCATCGTCTCGTCCGTGGCCCTGGCCAAGGAAGCAGAGGCGCCTGTTGATGCATTCACGAGCGACTCGGTCAAGGGCCTGAAGATCGCAGCCGCCCCGGCCAAGGGCGGGAAGTGCGGGCGGTGCTGGATGTACCAGGAAAGCGTGGGCACGGTCAAGGACCACCCGGAGATCTGCACGCGGTGCGCGGCAAATCTGAAATAACTTTGCCACAAAGACACAAAGACACTAAGAAAGAACTTTGAGTCTTGGTGCCTTAGTGGCAACAAAGGTCTAAGAAAGAATGAAAAACAAATACCCCTGGGTTTCGGCTATCGCCGGACTGGTCGTCATCCTGGACCAGCTGACAAAATACCTCGTCATCAGGAAATTCTACCTCCATGAGACCGTGAAGGTCATCCCCGGGTTCTTCAGCCTTACGTACGTGCGGAACCCCGGCGCGGCCTTCGGCATTCTGGCCGGCGCTTCGGGCGCCTGGCGGACGGTCTTTTTCATCACCGTCTCCCTTGCCGCCCTGGCGGTGATCGCCGCGCTGGTCCGCACGGCCCACGACCGCCTGCCGCTCGTCGCCTTCGCGCTAATCGGCGGCGGCGCTATCGGGAACCTCATCGACCGCGTGCGGTTCGGCGAGGTGGTTGACTTCATCGAATGGTATTACCAGTCCTACCACTGGCCCACGTTCAACATCGCCGACTCGGCCATCACCGTCGGCGTTGGGCTCCTGGCGATCGACATGCTCTTTCCTCGGAAGGCTGAGGAGAAAGGAACCGAGGACGTGAAACGGGAAGCGTGATAGTGCGGAACAGGTTGCTTCTCACGCCTCATGGAATTGAATATGCATCCCATCCTTTTTGAAATACCGAAGATCGATCTCGGCGGCTGGACCATCGGCCCCATTCCCATCCGAATGTACGGCCTAATGATCGGCATCGGGTTCCTTGTCGCCGTCTGGCTCGCCTCGCGCCGGGCGAAGAAGGAAGGCATCGATCCCGAACGCATCATGGACATGGGCGTTTATCTCCTGCTCGCCGCCATTATCGGATCGCGGCTATTCTATGTGCTGGTGAGCCTCGATGAGTTCCAACGAAACTGGCTCGACGTCTTCGCCATCTGGAAGGGCGGGCTGGTGTTCTACGGTGGACTGATCGGCGCCGTTGCCGCCGGCATCTGGTATGTGCGGAAGCACGCGCTGCCGGTCTGGAGGACGGCGGACATCGTGGCGCCCTACATTGCTCTGGGACACATGTTCGGGAGGTTCGGGTGTTTCTTTGCGGGCTGCTGCTACGGCGCGCCCTGTCATTCCCCGGTGGGCATCACCTTTACCGACACCCATTCCCTTGCACCCCTCGGCGTTTCCATCTATCCCACGCAGCTCTTCGAGGCGGGCGGCGAGTTCGTGAACTTCCTCGTGCTGCTGGTCGTCTACCGTTTCCGGACCTTCGACGGCCAGGTCTTCT
>JAFNGD010000154.1 GCA_017885365.1 Nitrospirota bacterium | reverse complement strand
TTCCCTGATGCGGGATTTTTGCCAAAAGCCGGTGATCGTTCATCTCTTCATTCGATTCCCTCTTTCCTCACGCCCACCGACAGTGTATAATATTTCCTGATTTCAGGAAGCCGAAAACTTGATTTTGCACGTCCTTATTGATTCAACGCAGGCGAGACCTGTGGCTGCCAATGGGTACCGACCGATGAAATCCAGGACCGAGACCGTCATCGGCAGCATGCACTGGTCGGCGTGGTCATCGTGAGCGCGGTGATCATCGCGCTCTATGTCCGGAACCATAAGAGAAAAAAGACGGCCGGCATGAGCCGGGCAGATTGATCAGCGCCGGAGGGCGTTATTCCCTCAGCCCGAACGAGCGAACGGGACGTCTCAACCAGCGCACCCAACACCGGCCTGTGCGCGGAATGAAGGAATGAAAAAGAACAAGAAACAAGCGGCTGCAGGGCTTTCGCGGCGCCTGCACTTTCCCGACGACGAGCGGCGTCTGGCTTGGCTTTCCCCTCTGCTCGACGCGTACTCGATCGCGGACACCGGCGTGGCAATAGCGGTGAGGGACGCGGAGAAAAAGGGGAAACAACTGGCCTGCGGGAAAGGGTGCGGCACCTGCTGTGTTCATCAAAAAGACCTTCCTCTGTACCCCCATGAGATCGTCGGCATCTATTGGTATGCAACGGAGAAAATAACCGGGCCCGGCCGGGACGTCCTGAGAAACCGGCTCGTCGCGCACGCCGCAGCTTCAGGCTGCCCCTTCCTGATCGATAATTCCTGTTCCATCCATCCGGTCCGGCCGTTCGGGTGCAGGCAGTTCAATGTGTTCACGTCGCCCTGCGCGCCCGGCGAGGACCCCTACTACACGAGACGCGACGACGTTCTGCAGCCCATCCCGGATTACCTCGACCGTGCTTTTGCCGCGGTCATTCCCTTATACAGCGGTGTGCGGAAAGAGGACGTGCCGGGGGCGATCAGGATCATCCGCGCGCAGATCATGAATCTCCTTTCCTACGACTGGTCGAAGCTGGCCGCCCTGATGGAAAAAGGCGGAGAGAGTGACCAGAAAAAATGAAAAGCTTCCGGACTGATGCCCTGTGCTCTGTCCGGAAGAGGAGGTGCCTTCATGGATAAGCTCTGTCAGTCTCTTCTGTTCATCATGGTCCTCGCGACCTCGGCATACGCTCAGGAGCAGTTCCCAAGGGACATCATCAAGACCTCGCGCGGCGATCTTGTGATCACCTTCATCGGCCACGGATCCCTGATGTTCTCCTTCAGCGGCAAGATCATCCATGTTGATCCCTACAGCAAGCTTGCTGACTATGCCAAAATTCCCAAAGCCGACGTCATTCTCATCACCCACGAGCATCGGGACCATCTTGATCCTGCTGCGATGGAGAAGGTCCGCACAGAGAAGACGACGATCGTCCTGACCGAGGCCGGCGCAGCCCAGGTGAGCGGCGGGATGGTCATGAAGAACGGGGACACAAAGACCGTCGATGGTCTGACCATCGAGGCGGTTCATGCCTATAATATCGTAAGCAAGCGTGAGAACGGCCAGCCCTATCATCCCAAAGGTTCCGGGAACGGCTACATCATTACCTTTGGCGACAAAAGGGTCTATGTAGCAGGCGACACGGAAAATATTCCCGAAATGAAGGGATTCAAGAACATTGATATCGCCTTTCTGCCGATGAACCTTCCCTACACCATGACGCCGGAGATGGTCGCCGATGCAGCGAAGATGTTCAAGCCCAAGGTGCTGTACCCTTATCATACCGGCGATACGGATGTCTCGAAGCTTACGGCGCTGATGAAGGCTCAGAAGGACACGGAGGTCCGCATCCGAAACATGAAGTAGCGCTCTCACTTGGCGAGCAGCAGCGTGCAGGATGCTCTCTGCGTCTCAAAGTCTCCGTGTCCAATATACCGCACCAGTGTCACCGAGTTTGATTTACCCTCCCACCCTGCATGCCCCATCGAAATCCTTGCAATTTCATGTGCTCTATACTATGCTCGTGTCATATTCCGACGAAACAGGATTTCCCGGTCGAGCCTGACCCGCAGCGGTCCGTGGTTGCTGGATTCACGGGAGGCAGGAGATCCTGAAACGGCACAGGAATAAGGCTTTTGCCACCTCTGCGCCGGGCAGCTCTGACGCGATAGCCGCGCTCCCAGCGGTCAATCGCAATGACAAGGTACCATAACGTTATGCTTTTGTATTTGTAACGGATTGCCGTTTAAGCAATGAGGCTCTTTCCGATGAAAAACATGATGACCAGATTGTTATCCATGTCCATCAGGGCTCAGCTCCTCCTCCTTGCCTTCATCGTTGCCATGCCGGCAGCGGGCATCATCGTGTATTCCGGGATCCAGATGCGGGAAGATGCAAGAAACAACGCCCGCAGGGAAACGTTGCGGCTTGCAGACACCATTGAAGCAGAACAGCAGAACCTCATAACTGCAGCGCAGCAGGCGATCATTACGCTGGCCCAGCTGCCCGACGTCAAGAAGCAGAATGCCGCGAAGGTGCAGCCGATCCTCCAAGATATCCTCAAAGTGAACGCCCAGTATTCGAACATCTTCATGACCGATCGGAACGGCCGTGTCTGGGCCTCCGCCGTTCCGCACCTTCTGCATCAGAACGTATCCGACCGGCTCTACTTCAAGAAGGCCATTACCAGCGGCCAGCTGTCATCTGGAGAATACGTCATCAGCCGGGCGACGACGCGGCCGTCCTTCAACGTGGCCTATCCCCTGAAGAATGAACGCGGCGCCACGATCGGCGTCATCGGTGTCGGGTTCGTGCTTGATATCTACAAACAGGTGCTCGAACGCGCCAAGCTGCCTGCCGGCGCGAGTTTTCTCCTGCTGGACCACAAAGGGATGGTGCTCTACCGCCCGATCAAACCGGGGGAATACATCGGCAGGCTCTACGATGCCGTCCTGTTCAAGCAAATGCAGGATGGTCCTGATGTCAAGACGGTCGATCGCATGCCTACGATCAGCGGCGACATCCGCATCCTGACCTGGCGCAAACTGCGCCTTCCCGGCGAACAGGCACCCTATATGTATATTCGTGCGGGGATCCCCTTCGACGTGGCTCTGGCGGAATCCACCAGGGCGCTGGTGCGGAACCTGGCGCTCTTTACTTCATCTCTCGCTCTGGCGGTCTTTTTCGCCTGGTTTATCGGGAAACGCTCGATCGCGGACCGGGTCACCCTCTTGGAGAACGCCTCGCGAAATCTGGCCGAGGGCGATCTTCACGTCAGGGTATCCGACCTGGTCACCGGCGGCGAACTGGGCAGGCTGGGCCAGACGTTCGATAAGATGGCCCTCCAACTCTCGCTGCGGGAACAGGCGCTGGTCGAGAGCGAGCGGAATTACCGGGACATCTTCAACACGACCAAGGACGCCATCTTCGTGCATGACGCCGGGTCAGGAAAGATCATCGAGATCAACAAGACCGTGGAAGAATTGTACGGCTATTCCCGTGAGGAGATCCTGCAACGGACGGCGCAGGACCTCAGCTCGGGAGAGTCGCCCTACTCCTTGCGGGAAGCGCGGGAATGGATACGCAAGACCGTCGAGGAGGGGCCCCAGCATTTTGAATGGCTGGCCAGACGGAAGAACGGCGAACTATTCTGGATTGAAGTGGTGCAGTCGGTGACGCGGATCGGCGGCGCGGGGCGCGTCCTTGCGGTCGAACGGGACATCACGGACCGCAAGCGCGGCGAGGAGGAACGGGAGCGGCTTATCGCGCAGCTGCAGGCGGCGAACGAGAAACTGCAGGCGATCGACAAGATGAAATCCGACTTTATTTCCGTTGTCTCCCACGAACTGCGCACGCCGCTCTCGACCATCAAGGCCTTCGTCGAGCTGATCGTCATGAAACCGGGCATGCCGGAACCGCAGAAGGCGAAGATCATGAACACCGTCAATGTCGAAGCCGATCGTCTTGCCCTCCTCATCGCCGACTTTCTCGATCTTTCCCGGATCGAATCCGGTTCCATGATGTGGCGGATCGCGAACGTGTCCCTGGAAGACATCGTCCGGAATGCCACCACGAACATGGGGCCGCTGTTCGGGGATAAGGAGCTCCGCCTGACGACCACGTTCGACTCACCCATCGACCCGCTTGCCGGAGACTATGACCGCCTTCTGCAGGTCGTGACCAACATCCTCTCCAATGCCGTCAAGTTCACGCCACGGGGAGGCGCCGTCCATGTCGCGGTGCGCCAGGAAACATCTCCCGGGGACCAGATCGTCGTGGAGATCTCGGATACGGGCATGGGTATCGCGAAAGGGGACCTCGAGCTGATCTTCGAGAAGTTCCGGCGATCGGACGATCAGCTCGCCAGCGCGGTCGAGGGCACGGGGCTCGGCCTCGCCATCGCGCGCCAGATCGTCGAGTACCATGGCGGCAGGATATGGGCCGAGAGCACGCCCGGGAAAGGGAGTGTCTTCACGTTCACCCTGCCGCTGAGATCATAGATCAGACGGAAGGTGCAGTAGTCTCCGGCTGCAGCTCTTTGTTATATGTCCTAACCTGGACAAGCCGGCATCAAAAGGCTGAAACGAAAAAGGCGTCTCACGACAATGGCCCAAGGCCACGTTGAGCCGCAATGGCCTAAAACCAACAGCGGCCGCTTAGGGAACCACGCAAAGGAAATCTTTATAGCCTGGTTTTGCAACCAAATGATGCGACCTTTCTTTGCGAGCTTAGCGTCTTTGGGATATAATTATTATCTATTCAACAGAATGGTCAAGGCTAACCCTCAGCGGTCCCATCATCTGCCGCTTATCATGTAAAGGTTTGATATGAAAAAACAGGTCGAGTATATGCAGCGGTTGTTCTACGATATCTGGAACGATTTCGGCAGTGTCTTCCTCATCGTGAAATATTCTGGCAGAACGATCATCGGGAAGCGCGGTTTCACGGAAGAGGAGAAGAAGCAGAGGCTGATACTGGTCTTCAATAACAAGACCAATACGACACTGAACTGGGATGCCGAGGGAAACCTCACCTGCGTCCTCGCCTTTGGCGCGCGCAAGGAAGACGTCTTTGTCCATCACGACGATCTGCTGGGCGTGTTTTCACCGGAGGCAGGGGTGCAACTTGTCAGGAGCGATATGAGCAAAGAACCTGCGGCATCGCCGGAAAAGGATGCCGGGCAGGCTGATGGCAAGCAGGTCGTTTCGATGAGTGACTTTAAAAAAAGGAAGACATAGAGGGAAGGAAGGAAAATCAAATGTCAGATCCAACAGCAACGATAGCCTGTCCGGAATGCAAGGGTAGAGGCTCCCTGCCGTGTCCGGTCTGCCGCGGGCAGGGAAGGCAGCCCAGCAGCAATGCCGCTCAGCGGCCCTGTGCGAACTGTCATGGCAAGGGGACCAGCGTCTGTCCCCGGTGCAAGGGCGCGAAGAAAGTAACGAGCGGTAAATGACGTCGGCGGCGCAAGGGAATATAAACAGTAAAGATCTGACCCAGCGGGGGTCTGTGAAGGGCGTCGATACGTCAACACGTCAAGACTGATCCGCAGTGGTCCTCTGAGGTCTCATAACCCTGGATTCATGACGCCTAGGAGACGATACCTGCCAGTACGCCCGGGAACAATTACTGGGCCACCAGTTCCACCCGGCGGTTCTTGGCTCGTCCTTCCTCGCTTTTGTTGGAGGCAACCGGAGCCGTGGGGCCGTCGCCGAAGGGGGTAAGGCGGGAGGAGACGATGCCGTATTTGCCGACCAGGGCCTTTACGACCGCCGCCGCCCGGTCCTCGGACAGTTTGATATTGGGGCCAAAGAGGCCTACATTGTCGGTGTGGCCGACCACATAGAGCTTCAGCTTGGGATCTGCCTTGAGAAGCTTGGCGATCTCAACCAGGGCCGGCTCCGACGCGGGCTTGATCTCCGCCTTGCCGGTGTCGAAATAGATGCCATAGACGGCAGCCTTGCCGGTCTCCCGGATGCTGCCCGCCAGGCTTTCGGCATTGGCCACCACCTCCTGCTTCATAAGCTGCTTTTCGATGATGTGGACCTTGTACATCCCGTTCCCGGCCCCTTCGACCCTGGCCCAGACCTCGGCATTGTTCTTGACGACCTTCAATGTGACATACTGAATGCCGCCGTCCTCAAATGCATAAAGCGATGTTCCTCCCACAGCCTTGGCAGCATTGACGTAATTACGGACGATCTGCAGGCCGCTGGGAACTTTGATGCCCTCGTTGGCATAGTAATCGACATAAACATGCCGACCCTCGACCGCCTGCGTCTTGCGGGGTCCGACCTCAAATTCGAAGCGA
Source organism: Nitrospirota bacterium (assembly GCA_017885365.1). The sequence continues at coordinate 754 of JAFNGD010000154.1, read as the reverse complement.
TCGAAATCAAGCTCCTTATAGTTATAAATGTGGAACCCCGGCATACGGCTGAACAGGGCCGGGTCCTTGCTGCCCTCGGCATCGTTGGGGTCGCTGGCCGCTAGAACCGGACTCAGCGGGCTTACGCACACAACCAGCAGGAGAATTCCCAGGACACGTTTCAACATAAGGCCTCCCTCAACATATAGGNNGTGTATTCTTTACTTAGATTATATCAGAAAGTTCTTTTATCCATCGAAATCCTTGCAAACAGCAGGCGGTTATAGTACTCTCGATTTGTAGGGAGGCTCTGCCCATTCTTCCCGTTCCTTTCCGCCAGCCTCCCAGAAAAGCACCGCAAGCAGGACACTCTTGTGACGACAAGGACCGAAGGCGGATAGTCCGCGCAAGATCATAATGTTCCCTAGCGCCCTGAGGGGGCGGCTGATGATGGTAAAGCGTTAACCATGGTGCGGTTTCCGCGGATTTCAGGCCGCAAGATCTGACCCTCAGGAGTCCCTCAGCTTGTATCGACCTAGCCCGCAGGGGTTTGTATCGGAGATCAATGAAGCGGATCATCGTCGACATCGATAACACGTTGTGGGATTTTGCCACGCCATTCTGGAAAAAGATCGAGCATCACGGCGTGCCTCGGCCATCGGAATGGACCGGGGATTTCTGGAAGGAATATTTCACCGTCGAGCAATTCCTGCGCTACATTGACGAGGTGCATAATGAACAGGATGCCAGCGCCGCTCCCTTTCCGGAAGCTGTT